>JALWTK010000081.1 GCA_027082875.1 Sulfurimonas sp.
CGTTTTGTACGAGCGAACTCTTATGCTGGCGGTTTTGGAGTGGGTCTTAACATCGTGGAGTCTATAGTCAAAGAGTATGAGTACAGACTAGAAATCAACTCAGAAGTTGGCAAGGGAACGACAATAACAATCTACTTTACTTGATTATATGCCCAATATACTGGCTCATATTATCAAGTATCTCTCTACCTCTACGAAAGCCTAAACCACAAGCATAGTCGCTATAAAAAACACCAGCTTGGTAGTAGAGTCCTGCTTCATCTCGCACAAATGGTGTGTACTCCTGGTAAATAGACTTATAGTGTGCATACTCTCCCTCTGTTACGAGAAGAGCCTCTGCATTTTCAACTATCTCGATGTTAGCACCCTCACGTCCAAACATTCTCTTTCTCACATACTTTTTCTCTATGGGTTCAAAACTTGTCTCTAAAAGATAAGGTGACTCTGGGAAAAGTTTGTAGAGAATAGCTAACATCCCTTTTGACTGATAGAGCAGAGTGTATGCAGGGTTTAGCATAGTTGTCTTCGCGTTTGCTTCAAACTCCTCCATATCTTCCCAGGGATAGAGTTTAAAAAAGAAGTCATACTCTGCGTTTAAGTCTATATCTTCTAAGGTAGAATAATTGACGAGGAGTCCTGCATCTTTTGCCATACTCTCTAAAAGTTTTGTAGTCACTTCCTCTTCAGATATCCCTTCTACACTTGCAAAGACAAAGGGGCTAAACGCACCCTTTTTACTCTGGGCTATTTTCTTGAATTTTGTAGATAGAGCCTCATAAATTTTGTTAAACTGTTCACTCTTTTGCAAGTTGTTATACTCAAAAAGCATTGCCTGAATAACACAACTCTCAAAAAGCAGAGTCGCTGTATCTGCATTGAACTCTATGAGTTTAATAGGCTTGGAGTCTATGCCTCCTGAGAGATCAAAACGCCCGTAGAGATGTTTATCTCTATCTTCTAGCCATGATTTTTTTATCAGGGGGATGAGTTTTTTAGGAATATCTAGTACATCAAAAAGTTCATGCTCTATGACATACTCAGCACCCTTTTCATACATTGCATAGAGTTCTTCTGTGGCGTTTGCATAAGCCTCAGCCTCCTCTTTTTTTATCTCTATAAGTTGCTCTTTTACAAGATACTCTAGCTCGCCATCATGGTGCCAGATAAAGCCAACTTTTTCTAAAAGTTCATCTGCTATGGGAGCGATTGTTTGAAAACTTGGCATTACTCGTACTCTACTTGCATCTGTGAGCCATTCATCTCGCTCTCATGAAAGCCTTGAGATTTTCCCCAAAAGGAGATAATTTTTTGTAGGAGTTTCGCGGCAAAAACTTGTGAGACATTGGAAGCTTCAGGGATAAGCTCCACGATGTCAGCACCCTTTATCTCTATGTTTTTATTTGCAAAAAGTGTTTCTAAGATATCAAGAGCTAAAAACCAATCTATTCCACCCGGTTGTGGTGTTCCTACACTTGGAACACAGGCAGGATTGAAAGCATCCATATCTATGCTTAGGTAGACATCGCCCTCTAAGTTTTTAATATGTTCTAAAAGTTCTTCTTGGACTCTCGGCTTTTGTAAAACACGGTCAGAGAAAAAAGTGATGTTCTCATCCTCTTCTATGCGTTTCGCTTCACTCTCGAAAATAGAACGAACACCTACTAAGATGATTTTGTGTCCTTGATCTAGTAAGTGATGAGTAGGTGTCGCATGAGAATATATAGAGCCTTGATAAGACTCGCGCATATCTGCATGAGCATCAAGAAAAAGAATAGTTGAGCTTTTATCTAAAACACTTGCTGTAATCTGTGGAGTGATAGAGTGCTCCCCTCCAAGAGAGATAAGTAGTCTCTTCGGGTCTTTCACATCAAACGTATCAATAACGTTAGTGATGGTGTTATACTCACTCACAGGCTCTTCAACACGGAGCTTCATATACTTTGTAGGCGACCATTTCGCATCCTCTTCATAAAACTCAAGGTCATCACCTATTTCTAAAATAGCCTCAGGACCTCCAGCAGTTCCGAGTTTTCCTGAGACTGTTTTTTCGTAAGGAATAGGAAGGATAATAATATCCGCATCTTGAAGTGTCGCGTTTGGTAGGGATTGGTACTGCATAAATCTTCTCTTTTTTATCTGTTTTGAAACACTTCTGTCATTTCATAGATGGCATTAGCTCTATAATGTAGTATACAATAAAAATGGAAATTCATTCAATATTTCTGTAGAGAGGTCTAGTTTACTAAATATTATCAATTAAGTTATACAATTTTACTTAACAAACTTGATAGACAAAGGATAAAGTATGAAAAGAAAAGTTATGATATCAACACTATTGGCAGGTATTCTCCTCTCAACATCAGCACTCTCTGCAAGTATGAGTGATACAGTTGCTTCAAAAGAAGCAAAGGCACTAAATAACCCCAACTCTGTAAAAGGGCATGCTATGTCACAGGCGAAAGTAAAAGATACTCGTCTCAACGATGCATTGCAAGCAAAAATGGATATGGGAAATTTTAAAACACAAGCAAGCCGAGATGATGCAAAAAGACTCAAATCTATTGTAAGTAAAGCGACTACACAACATATAATAGCTCTTAAAAAAGCACCACAAGAGATAATGGAAGGCTTACAGCAAACTGTAGTAGCATTAAGAGCACTGCACCAAAGTCAGACAAAACCGGCAAAAGAAGCTCTTGAAAAAGCAACAAAACTTTTTGACAAAGCACTGAAAAAAGATCCACAACTAGCACTTGTTCCTATTGCAGATGAGATACAGGTAAATGATTTTACAGGTGATGCTAAACTTGTTAAACATATCATAGCATCGGCAGAGTCTTTACTTAAAGCTCATGATACACAAGCAGCAAGAAGTATGCTTCTACCTCTACAAGATGAAATAGATATGAAAACAGAATTTATACCAATGAATGAATATCCACTTGCTACAAAAGAAGCTCTAAAAATGCTTAATAAAGGTAATACTAAAATGGCATTTACGACTTTAGCCGTAGCACTTAATAGTATTGTGACACAAATAGTGATAGTACCTATACCTCTTATTACAGCAGAGGACTTAGTTGTAGAAGCATCTAAACTTGACAAATCAAACAAAAAAGATGCACTAAAACTCCTCTCTAGTGCAGATGATGAACTTGAAAAAGCAGTTTTATTAGGCTATACAAAACAACACACAGCAGAGTATAAAAGTTTACAAAATCAGGTAAAAAAGATCAAAACAGAAATACAAGGAAAAAATAGTGTTGTAAAGTTTTATGATCATATAAAAAATGATTTTAAATCTTTAATCTCTAAGCATGAAAAAGAGCATACAACAAAAAAACCTACGAAAGCTTAACTATAATCTTACTTCATCTCTCCCGAGATGGGGTGGGACTACTAGACTTATCTCTTCTCAAATGCTTCTATAACTTCATAGATGGCATTAGTAAGATGTGAAAGTTCCCTCTCTTCTATCACATAAGGTGGCATGATATAGACCAGTCGTAAAAATGGTCGTACCCAAACACCTCTCTTGAGAAACTCTGGTGTCATCCATCCTAAATCTACATCTTCATGCAGCTCTACCACACCGATAGCACCGAGAGTTCTTACCTCTTTGACTATCCCCAACTCTTTACATCTACTCAGTTCACTCGCTAGTTGTGTCTGTATCTTTGAGATTCTCTCCTGCCACGGCGAAGAGAGAAGAAGCTCTAAGCTCGCATTTGCAACTGCACAGGCTAAAGGATTTGCCATAAAGGTTGGGCCATGCATAAGGACATTACCATTGGCTTCTACACCCTGCATCACTTTTTTACTTGCGAGGGTTGCAGCGAGTGACATATAACCACCAGTAAGTGCCTTTCCAATACAGAGTATATCAGGAGCTATTCCTGCATACTCATAGGCAAAGAGCTTACCCGTTCGTCCAAAGCCAGTTGCTATCTCATCGAGGATAAAAAGAACATCATACTCTCGACATAACTCAGCTACTCGTTTGACAAATATAGGAGAGTAGATTCGCATTCCACCTGCACCTTGAACTACTGGCTCTAAGATCACAGCGGCTATCTCTCTATGATGCTCTTGAAGTTTTGACTTAAAGTCACTTATGTACTTCTCATCCCACTCCTCACCAAACATACATACTGGAGCTTCTGCAAAGATATTTTTGTGTAAAACTCCCTCAAATGCCGTATGCATTCCAGTAACAGGATCACAAACACTCATAGCACCGAGAGTATCACCATGATAGCCATTTCTAAAGGCTAAAATCTTTGTTTTGTTGGGGATATTTTGTGAGCTATAGTACTGAAACGCCATCTTTAATGCGACCTCAACACTCACACTTCCACTATCGCTAAAAAAGATATGCTCTAAACTCTCATCCGTAATACTAAGTAGTGTTTGTGCAAGCCTAATAGCAGGCTCATGGGTCAAGCCACCAAACATCACATGACTCATTTTAGAGAGTTGTTCCTGTGCAGCTCTATTTAACTCAGGGACATTATAGCCATGGATAACCGACCACCAAGAGCTCATCCCATCGATGACTTTCTCTGTGTTTTCAAGTTCTAAGTAAACGCCACGAGCAGACTTTACAAGTTGCATATCGCTAGAGGGAATAGAGGGAGCATAGGGATGAAGTATGTGGTTTGTGTCAAAGTTTTTCATGAGCTTATTATACAGAGTCTTTACTTTACTCCATATAATCTTGCTCGTTTGAGAATTTCTTGAGAGTGAGCGATCATAGTTGGTTTTTCTACCATTTTTGCATTTTGGGCAAAAAGTTTTTTCTTTGAATCCACTATCTCTTGTGCCTCGTTATATTTTCTCTTTGTAACTTTATAGACTTCATTAAGGTCTTCTATCTGAGAAGGATGAATGATAGTTTTAGAAAAGAGCCCTTCTTTGAGATCGCGTTTAACATCTCTTACAAATCCTTCCCTATCTTTAAAGCAAGGATAAACTCCACCACTTACTCCAAAACCAGCACTCTTAAAAGTGCAAATGAAGTTGCCGACAACACTCGATGTTGATGCAAAGTCAAAGACCGACTCCTCACACTCTCTTCTCATACCGAGCTGTCTAAGCATATCTTCTAGCCCAAAACGAACTATTAAGGTTTGTTCTCTTACACTTAGAATCTTCTCTTTAAGTTGATGGAGTTTCTCATGATGAAAAAGCTCTTCACCCTCTATACTTGGTAGTATATAAAAGGCTTTATCTCTTAAAAGGTGAAGATAATTATCAGCATTATTCAGTGAAAACTTTGCAAGCACAAAACCATCTACCCTCTCTATATTTTTCACCTCTAGCAACGCAGCTAAATGCTCTACACTCTTTGCTCGAAGAAAGAGAAAAGGAGAACTTACATCTATGAGAGATAGAGCCTTACTTAGTCTTGCCATTGCTCTGTCGAACTGAGACTCTTCAAGTCCATCTTCAAAGTCTATAACTAAGCTTCTCAAACTTGCATATTTTTTTCCACTAACAATAATTTCAAGATTCTTATGTGAAGCAGGTATAAAGAGGGTCCCTCCAAGAGCTATGTAGCTTATCTCTCTCATCTTCTATCTACTCGAAACCACCCTGCAATAGAGTGGCGTTTAGCTTTAGCTGGAAGAACTTCATGGGGAAATTTATCGCTTAAAAAGACTACAAAAGTTCCTTCCTTTGGCACTACTTTTTTCATCTCTTTGTCCTTTGCATCATAGATCACTAACTCTCCAGCATCTTCTTCTTGCCACTCCTCATTAAGATAGAGAACCGTTGTCACTACACGATTTTTACTCCCTTTAAAAGCATCAAGATGTTTCTCATAAAAATCATTCTCTTCATAGAGTGCGAAGTGTGCTTCATAATAAGTCAGTCCAAGATATAAAGAGCGGTTAAGAAAGTTTCGAAGTCCATCACAAAATGCAAGGTACTCACTAACTACTGCCCCATCTTCATCTACCCAGAGTGTTTTATCACTGCGTTTACTTGTATCTATGTGGAGATTTTGCTCATTTGATATGCCCGCTTTTTTATAGTGTGTCGTCTCTTGTGCATAGTGTGAAAGTTTTTGTATGAGTTCTTTTGAAAGTCCCTTTTCTAAGATAATGTAACCATCTTCAACAAGAGCATCTGTTATTTTTACGTAGAGTTCTTCATTCATGAAGAGATTGTACTACGACACCCCTAAGAGTGTCAAGTAAAGTAGAAAGAAATTAAATAGGTAAAACGCGGATATTAGAAGAGAGTTTCTCTTTTAGAGTAGACTCTATCGCGTAAAGTGTACCAGTTGCACTTGAAGAACAACCATTACAAGCACCAAGGTAGCGAATATAAATATCAATGTAATCATCTGCTTTTTTAATGTCGATGATCTCCATATCACCACCATCCATGATAAGAAACTGACGTACATTCTCATCAATGATAGCATCAACAGCTTTTATCTGTTGCACAAGTGTCATCTCTTCAAACTTACCACCACCAGCAGCCTGTGCATCAGCAGCAGCTTTCATCTTCTCTTCATCCATCTCTTTACGAGTGTCAGCTAAGATATCTACTAGGTAGTACTCACGAGCTTCATGCCCACCAGGTTTTATACATGACTTACAAAAACCACCAGCTTTTGTGTAGTCTGTGATCTCTTCGATAGTATGTAGGTCGTTAAGTTTAATAACCTCTTGAAGTGTACCAAGTGAAACACGAGCACACTCACATACTATGATCTCCTCTTCAAAACTCTCAGCATCAACACCCATATAGAGTCCAGCAGCTTTTTTGATAACATCATAAGCCATAACAGAACAGTGCATCTTTTGAGGTGGAACAGCTGGAACATCAGGAGTGTCACGAAGAGCTAACTCTACATCAATGTTTGTAATCTTAACAGCTTCTTGAACTGTTTTACCGATACAAAGTTCAGTCATCACATCACTAGACGCGATAGCAGTACCACAACCAAAAGATTTAAACTTAGAGTTTACAATCTTATCTGTAGCAGGGTCAATTTCCCAGTATAAACGTACCGCATCACCACAAGACTCTGCACCAAAATCAGCTACGATAAGTTTGTGCCCGCGTTTTTCTACCTCACCTTGAAAAAGTTCCCCTTGGTGAAGAGGATTATTCATAAGTGTTGTTACTTTATCAGAGTATGCATCCCATAATGAGTCGCCTAATATATCTGCTTTTGCCATTTTATTTCCTTATATTTTTTCGTTTCTATTTTTTAGTGCATTTCGCAAGCTTGCGCTTCGCCACCCTTTGTTGGTGCTTGTTTCGCAAATGAACTAGAGATAGCTCTAAGTCTTGCAACAGCCTCTTTAAAGTGGTTAATAGTGTACTCTATCTCCTCATCTGTTGTAAAACGAGAGAGGGAGAGACGTATACCAGTGTGTGCAAGTTCATTGTCAGCACCTATAGCAAGCATAACTGTATTTGCTTCAAGATCTTCACTTGCACATGCTGAACCAGTTGATGCACCTATTTGGCCATTGTTAAGGTCCCAGAGCATGCCTTCACCTTCAACACCACGAATAGAGATAAGAATAGTGTTAGGTGTACGGTTCTCTCTATCACCAACTACAAAAGTCTCACTTAACTTCACAAGTTCATCTTCTAAATGATCGCGTTTAGCACGAATTTTAGCCATTGTGTTCTCTATGTTTTTTGTAGCAAGTTCTATTGCTAAACCCATACCTACAATATAAGGAACATTAAGAGTACCAGAACGTCGTCCATTCATCTGCTCACCACCATGAAGAAGTGGGCTTAAAGGCTGAGAGTCTTTAATATATAAAGCTCCTACACCCTTTGGACCATGAAACTTATGTGCAGAGAATGAGAGAAAGTCCACATGAACAGCTTGAAGATCTACAGGGATCTTTCCAACAGCTTGAACACCATCAGAGTGAAAAAGTACACCCTTCTCTTTACAAATCTCACCAATCTCGGCAATAGGGTTAATCATACCAGTCTCATTACTTGCCCACATTACAGAAACAAGTGCTGTCTTTTCAGTGATGAAAGACTTCACAGTGTGTGCTTCAACAGTTCCCTGATCATTTACAGGAAGATAAGTCACCTTAACACCCTGCTCTTCTAAAAACTTACATGTTGAAAGCACTGATGGGTGCTCTACTTCAGTTGTAACGATGTGGTTTTTATCACCGTTTACAATATGGTCAGTGAATACAGACTGAAGAACCCAGTTATTTGATTCTGTTGCACATGAAGTAAATATTATATCATCTGCATCTGCTGCATTGAGAGCAGTATAGACTTGGTCTATAGCCTTTGCTATGGCTGGATGACTTGCAGTACCAAACTTATGGAGTGAGTTAGGGTTACCATACACTTCACTAAAGTATGGTTGCATAGCCTCTACTACTAATGGATCACACATTGTAGTAGCATTATTATCTAAATATACTTGCATTTATATTCCTCTTTTACAAACAAGACAATTTTTGTCCTCTTTTTATTAATGACATAATAATAGCTTTGTGATTATGATTAGCTTAAGTAAAACTGATAGTTGATTTAGTTTAAGAATTGAAATAGTTAAAACTAAAAGATGCTATACTTCGTTTACTTATATAAATGGAGTTTACTTTAATGTGTAATTTTAACAAACAGAGTGAAGATACAAAAGCACTGATACACCTTTTCATGACTAAAGCCGCTGAAAATGTAGGTGGTGTAAACTACTTATTAGCACTAATAGAAGCTATGAAAACAAAAAAGCCAAATGCTCTTATACTTGGATCAAAACAAGTTGCATCAAACAACACTATTATCAGATGGAATAAGGTTGTTTTTAAAGATAAGGTAGATATTATCGAAAAGATTTTAGCAACACATAGAAGCTCTGAAGAGCCTGATTTCAACATCTTAAATGTAGAAAATGCAAAGCTAAAGAAAAATATCATCAATGTTATCCGTGCACTCTCTCCTGTAGAGTTCATAGTAACACCGCAAAACCAAAATGATGGTGGAGGTTTTAACTTTAAGATTTTCGATACCGTTTCAGAAGATGATGTGAAGTTAAATCCTATCTTTATAGCGATGTTTTTCTGCTCAACAGAGTTCACAAAAAAAGCTCTCAAGCACGAGATCTAAAACTGGTTTTAAAGCTCTTATGCTATAATCCCATTAATAAAATACATATTTAAGGTTCATACATTATGGCTCAAACTATAACTGAAAAAATATTCTCACAACATGTAGGTCACGATGTTTTCGCTGGAGAGATCATCCGTAGCGACATCGACATGGTTATCGGTAACGATATCACTACACCTATCTCTATCTCTGCATTTAACCTAAGTGGAGCGACTAAGCTTGCTAATCCTGATGGATTTTCCATCGTTCTTGACCACTTTATCCCTGCAAAAGATATAGCATCTGCTAACCAAGCGAGAATTTCTCGTGACTTTGCTAAAAAGCATAAGATGAAAAACTTTTTTGATGAGAAAGACATGGGAATAGAGCATGCACTTCTTCCGGAAAAGGGTCTTGTAGTTCCTGGTGATGTTATCATCGGTGCTGATTCACATACTTGTACACATGGTGCTCTTGGAGCCTTCTCAACTGGTATGGGTTCCACTGACCTCGCATTTGCTATGATAAGTGGTGGTAACTGGTTTAAGGTTCCTGAGTCTATCAAGGTAAACCTAAGTGGAAAGCCAAACAAACACACTACAGGGAAAGATATCATTCTTGAAATCATCCGTATGATTGGTGTTGATGGAGCACTCTATAGAACTCTAGAGTTTACAGGTTCTACAATAGAACACTTAACTATGGATGATAGATTTTCTATGTGTAATATGGCTATCGAAGCGGGTGCAAAGTCTGGAATCGTAGCTTATGATGATGTTACAAAAGAGTTTCTAGCTGATAAAAATCTCGCTCGTGAGCCTAAAATCCATTACTCCGATGAGGATGCTACTTACTGCATGACTTTAGATATCGATGTAGCTGCATTAGAACCAGTCATCGCATATCCATTTTTACCATCAAATGGGCACTCTATTACTCAAGCTGTATCAGATAAGATCAAAATAGATCAAGCATTCATCGGTTCATGTACAAATGGTCGATTAAGTGATCTTAAAACTGCTGCTGAGATTTTAGAAGGTAAAAAAGTACACGAAGATGTACGTTTAATCGTAACGCCAGGTACTCAAAAGATTCTTAAAGAGGCTTATAGATTAGGCTATATGGATATCATCATTGATGCTGGTGGAGTAGTTTCTAACCCTACTTGTGGAGCATGTTTAGGTGGTTATATGGGTATCCTAGGTGATGGTGAAAAAGCCATTTCTACGACAAACCGTAACTTCGTCGGTCGTATGGGAAGCCGTACATCTGAAGTATATCTTGCCAACTCTGCAGTTGCAGCTATATCTGCTATCACTGGTTACATCACAGATCCAAGATAGTATGTTCAAAACTCCATGTGTGCTCTTTGCCGGTGGAAAAAGCTCCCGAATGGGAGAAGATAAGTCCCTTCTTCCTTTTGGCGACTTTGAGACTCTCACTGAGTTTCAATACTCTAGGCTCTCTCAAATATTTTCTCATGTGTATATCTCTTGTAAAGACAAAAATAAGTTTCATTTTAATGCGAAGTTTATAGAAGACAGTAAAACTTCTGGGACTTATGCTCCAACCTTAGGTTTTATCTCTGCATTTGAGTCTCTTGGAGAAAGTTTTTTTGCTATTAGTGTGGATTCTCCTTTTGTTGATATAGAAATTATAAAAAGAATACTAAGTGCAGATAAGGAAACAGATGATGCTACCATCGCTAAAACAGACGAGGGGGTGCAACCTCTTTGTGGTGTTTATCACCCTACTCTACTTCCTGCATTTAAAGATATGCTCACAAAAGAGACACATAAACTTGGCTTTTTACTTAAAAATGTGAAAACTCAGTTTTTAGACTTTCAGGACACAAAAAAGTTTCTCAATCTTAACCATCCTCACGAATATCAAAAAGCTCTGCAAATTATTAACAGCACTTCGCTATAATAATAAAAAATTAAAAAGTACATATTATGAATTTAACACACTTGGATGAAAACCAAAGACCAAAAATGGTCGATGTCAGCGATAAAGATGATACAACAAGAGTAGCAGTTGCTAGTGGTATTATTGAGATGAGTCAGGATGCTTATGATGCTATTGTAAGTGAAAAGACGAAAAAAGGTCCCGTTCTTCAAACTGCTGTTATTGCAGCTATTATGGGAGTAAAAAAGACTAGTGATCTTATCCCTATGTGTCACCCTCTTAACTTAAGCGGTATTAACTGTGATGTCGAAGAGTTAGCAGAACTTCCCGGCTTTAAGCTTATAGTCACAGCTAAGCTCACAGGACAGACTGGAGTAGAGATGGAAGCACTTACTGGAACAAGTATAGGACTTTTAACCATATATGACATGGTCAAAGCGATAGACAAAGGGATGATTATCCGTAATGTCCAGCTAGAAAAAAAATCAGGAGGCAAAAGTGGAGATTATAAACGATAGTGAACAAAAAGTAGTTTTAGAGTACCCATGTAACTGGTGCTACAAGGTTATAGCAAGTGAGGAAAAAGCACTCAAACAGGCTGTCAAAGATGTGATAGATGAGCGTGAACATAAACTTAATCACTCAAATAAATCTAAAACTGGTAAGTATGTAAGCATGAATTTAGATATACTTGTACATAATGAAGATGACAGAACCTTTTTATTTGATGCACTCAAAAAGCATCAAGATATCAAAATGGTACTCTAAGGAGAAAAGATGAGCACTACACAACTCAATGAAGACTTAAAAGCAAGCTACTCTAAAAAGTTTAGAAGTATAGGCAAGCGTGTCTCAGCAGCACTTAAAGAGAGTGCTCTTGAGATCGACAAACTCTCACTTGATGAAATTCGTCAAACAACAACTACTATAGTAGAACTAGAAACTGCAACACTCCAAGCAGATGTTCAAGCACTTCTTTCAAAAAAAGAGGCAATAGAACGTGAACTTGAGCGAACTTCTGAAGCACTACAAAGTACAAAGTATGAGATTTTTAATGCACTTGAAGATGAGTTCGCAGAGAATGAGAGTGCACTTGTAAAACTTCACCAAGTAAAACTACAGTCTATTGACCTCTATGATATCCTTAGTGAAATGGTAGAATCTGCTCTTATTGGTGCTCTTGAAAAAGATATTGACACCGATATTGCAGAGTCTAACACAGAAGTTATCAAAGAAATCACCTATGAAGCTATCAAAGAGGGTTCTTTAAACACGATTCGTATTCGCAAGATTCTCTCCACTATTTTAATGACAGCTATTGATGTTGCAGAAGCAACACCAACTCGTGCGGAAAAGATTTTAAGCTCTACTCTTCGTGGTATGCGTAGTGGTTTAGTCAAATCTATAGATAGATTTAAAAAACGCTTAGAGTTTATGCCAGTAGAAGCAAAACATATACTCATAGAAGATTATGATACAATCATAGAGGATTTAAACCAAACAGACTCACTCTTCTCTCAGGTTGTTGTTACACAGGCGGCAGAAAGTTCTAGTGAAATAAGAAAAATTCTCATTGAGCTTAACAAGGCTATGGCTTATGATCTTGAAGAGCTTATCCAGATCTCTAAAGAGACAGCAGATGTTATGAAAGAGAGATTTTCTTCTTTTGCAAAACTTGCTATAAAGAAAGCAGATACGGCGATGAACTCGCCAAAAGCAAAAGAAGCAAAACGTATGGGAATTCAAGCCCTAGGTGTCGCTCGTGAAGCACTTGGGTCAGCGCTCAAGTCTGCCAAAGATGCGATAGATAAAAAATAAATTAAATACAAAAGGATCACCCTATGATGATACACCCAGCTACAGTACACTTTGCTATGGTTTTACCAGTTGTTGCCTCAGTTTTTGGCCTAATATACCTCTTTACAAAGTCAGAGATTTTTTCTAAAATAACTTCCGCAACATTTGTTGTTGCCGCTATTGCTACAGGAGTAGTCTGGTACACAGGAAGTCAAGCAGGACCTGAAGTCTATAAATATCTTAGTGATGCCGGACAGGCAACACTTCTTGCACACAAAAAATTAGGTCTCTATCTTGCTATAGCTATGGCTATTATAGCTCTTATTAAAGTTATTGGTTGCAGAATACACAACTATGCTATCCAAGCCATCTCTGTTATTTTAGTGATTGGAGTTATGGCAACAACACTTTATCAAGGAAAAATGGGTGGAAAAATAGCTTACAATTACGGTATGCCATTTAAGGCTTATATGATCATAGACTCACTCAATGAAGCAAACAGTGCAGCAGATGAAGAAGAAGATGCAGATGCACAAGTTGAAATCTATCAAGATGCTATTGATGATATTACTTCACTCAGCGACGATGTAGATGTCATTCTTGGTAATCCAAAACCTGTAGATGATGAAGCAGAAGAAGAGTAAAAAATGTCACAAGAAGAGTTAGTAGAAGCTATGCAAAAAGATTTAGATGCCTATAAGGCTGATAAGAGCAGTACAAAACAACTCTTTGCCAGTATGAAAGAGATTTCAGACTGGCTCAAAACAAAAGAGAAATAGTATGCAGATTTTATGTACCCCAACTTATGAGAAACAGCTTAAAGATATTTTAGATGAGTTCGCACTTGAAGACTTTTTGGCAACTAAAAAGTTTAAACTTTATCTTGATACAATTTTAGTCAACCTTCCAACCAAAGCACACAAATATAAGCAATCCGCTCTCTTTAATGATGAAAATATAAAAGAGATCCCTCATGAAGCCTATAATGTGATATTTTTTCACGATAAAACTAACAATAATTACCTTATAATGGGTATTCTGAAAAAATAGACTTTTTCAGAATGTTACTTTTTGTAGCACCTTTCGCCTAATAATTCACCATTATTATATTTTTCTATCACAAAACCCTTAAATGCCCTAAATCATAAATATATACTTAAGCATAACATGGCATAATGTGAGGGTAAAAAGCTTTGTGCATTTAAACAACAGAGTAATATATTCAATTTAAAAATAAGCAATAACAACCTTTAAAGGAGAAAATGTGGATAATAAAAAATCTAATCAAGAGATTGATAGAAGAGATTTTTTCAAAAAAGCAGCTGCGTCAGTAACTGCTATAGCTGGAACATCTCTTATATCATCAAACGCTAGAGCTGATGATCCTGCTATCATGCACCATGTCCCATGGGGACAAAAATGGGGTGACCCAGTTACTAAGAATAGATACGGCATGCCATCAAAGTATGAGCATAATGTACTAAGAAGAAACACTAAACTACTTGCTTCTGGAAACTTCAGAGCATCTATCGCTGTTACTCCTATTCAAGAATCAATGGGGATTATTACTCCAAATGGTCTCTTTTTCTCACGTTCACATGGTGGTGTTGCACATGTAGATCCTGCAGAATACCGTTTAATGATTCATGGTCTTATTGAAAAGCCTATTGTTCTTACATTAGAGCAACTCAAACGTTACCCTAGTGTGACTCGTACTCACTTCATTGAGTGTCCAGCAAATGGTGGACAAGAGTGGAGAGGGCCGCAGTTTAACTCTGTTCAATTTGCAAAAGGTTTTATGTCTTCAGCTGAATGGACAGGAACTTACTTAAAAACTATTTTAGCTGACTTGGGTGTGAAAAAAGAAGCACTTTGGATGTTAGCTGAAGGTTCTGATAGTTCTGAAATGGGTAGAACAATTCCAATAGATAAAGTTTGGGATGATGCTATGATAGTTTGGGGACAAAATGGTGAAGCACTTCGTCCAGAGCAAGGATATCCAGTACGTATTTTACTTCCAGGTTGGGAAGGAAACTTATGTGTTAAATGGTTAAAGCGTTTAGAATTTTCTACAGAACCTTGGTATTGTAAAGAAGAGACTTCTAAATATACGGATCTTAAGCCAACAGGTAAAGCGATCCAACATTTCTATGCAAACGAAGTAAACTCAACAGTAACTTCTCCATCTCCTGAAATCGATTGGACTTCATTAAGAGATGGTGATATTGTAGAGATTCAAGGACTTGCATGGTCTGGAATGGGAACAATAACAGGTGTAGATCTATCATTTGATGGTGGTCGTAATTATATTAAAGCAGATCTAAAAGGTTTAGTCCTTCCAAAATCTTGGACTCGTTGGTCATATATGCATACATACAAGAAGGGTGAGAAACTTCTTCTTACTTCTCGTGCTATGGATGATGCTGGATATATTCAACCTACAATTGATCAAGAAGTGGGTGTAATGGGTGTTGAAGCAGTTTATCATAGAAATGCAGTTGAGACATGGGAAGTTACTGAAACTGGTAAAATAAACCATGTAGAAATTAGAACAATGAAAGAGGTGAAAGATGCTTAAGTTCAATAAAAAACTCATACTTAGTGCGTCTACAGCAGCCGCTTTAGCAGTCTTAACAGCTGGTTGTATGGGAGGTAGTGCATCTACTTCAAATACAACTACTGAAGTAAATGGTAAAGCAACTATTGATGGCGGAAGCACTTACCCAGTAATGAATGGCAAAACTGGTCCTTACTATGTAAACCCACAAGTAGCTGCTGATGCACCTAAAATCAACAATGGTAGAGTTCCTACGGCTAATGAGTTAGCTGCATGGAATACAGATATCATGCCAGATGGTACTGGTTTACCAGAAGGAAGCGGTACTGCTGATGAAGGTAGTGATATTTATGATGCAAAATGTGTTGCATGTCATGGTGACTTCGGTTCTGGTGGTGGTGGATACCCTTCACTTTCCAAAGGAAATGCATATGACCTACAAAAGACTTTAACAAACAATAGATGGAAAGATCCAGAAGCTGATGGACCTGTACGTGAATTTGGTTCTTACTGGCCACAAGCTAGTACTCTTTTTTGGTACATAAAAGATGGTATGCCTCACCCATTTACAAAATCATTAACTGATGATGAGGTATACTCTCTAGTTGCATATATCTTAAATATAAATGAGATGAAAATTGATGGTGTGGATGTTGATGATGATTATGTACTTAATCGTGAAAAATTCTTAAAAATCAAAATGCCTAATAGAGATGGGTTTGAACCAAATATAGATGGTCCAGATGCATTAAATGATGTGCGTGCATACTATGCAAATCCAACAAACTTTGGTGCACAAAACCTTAAAAAAGGTGCTGTGCGTTGTATGACAAACTGTCAGAAAGAGACAGCAAGAACTATCTATATCAAAAATGGTGGAATTAAAGACTTTTTACCTCCAATGAGTGATGTTAGAAGTCTTCCGAAAGAGAAGAAAGTTGCAGTTGATGCTGCCGCTGTATATAAAAACACTTGTGAAATGTGTCATGGAAATGGTGTAGGTCCAGGTCTAGGTGCTAAATCTGACTGGGCTCCTTATCTCGCAGATGGAATTGACAGTGTCTACAAAAAAGGTATTCATGGTACCGATGGTGGTATGCCAGCGAAGGGTGGATCTTCACTCTCTGATGCAGATTTTAAAACTGTTGTTGATTACTTAATCAACGGCAAGTAAACTTAACAAAAGGAATAATTATGGAAAGAAGAAATTTTTTAAACTTAACTCTAGGTGCATTAGCTTTAGCTGTTGTACCTGCTAGTGTAAAAGCAGAAGACTACAGAAAAACTAAGCCGGCTACATGGTCAGCAAAAACAGTTGATGATGCTATTAAAGGTATGTATGGTACTAGTGATTTAGTAATGGAGGGTGTAACACTTAAAACACCTGATGTTGCAAGTAATGGTGGGGCTGTCCCTGTTGATTTTTCAACTGATTTAGATGTTGAAAGTATTCTTGTACTTCAAGATGCTAACCCTGAGTCTGCTGTAATGGCAATCACTACAAACAAGTACAGTATAAACAAATACTCTATCAAGATTAAGATGGGTAAATCAGGTACTATAACTGTTGTTGCTAAAGGTAAAGATGGCAAGCTCTATGCTGCTAAGAAAACTTTAGATGTTGCACTTGGTGGTTGTGAAGGTTAATCCCTTCATCTTTTTACAGAAAATTAACTAATAAAGGTATATTATGAAAATAAAAGCAAAATTAAAAAATGGTGTTATTAAAGTTAAAGCTATGGCAAAGCATGGTATGACTACATTTAATATGATGGAGAAAAAAACTGGAAACAGAGAAGATGCGAACTTTATCGTTCACCTCAATGGTGAAATTAACGGTATTCAAGTAGTTGATTTCTCAACTTCACAGTTTTTATCTAAAAATCCTATCTGGAAGTTTGAACTTAAAGCTGATGGTTTTAAAAAGGGTGATAAACTTAAGATGAGCTGGATTGACCGTAAAGGTAAGACTGGTAAAGGTAAAGCTAAAATCAAATAATGATTTTACAAAGATGAAGCGATTTTATAAATCGCCTTCTCTTTACTACTATACACACTTCATTCTACTCTCAACAACTTGCACAAATAAACTTCAATAACAAGAGCACAATATGACAGGAAAAGTACTAGAACTTTTTATTACAAAAGACAATGCAGACAAAACAAGACTCAAGGTAGATAAGATTTTTCTTGATGAATTTGGCATACATAATGACAAATTTTACAATAAAAATCTTATGCGTTCAATTTTACTTACTTCTCTTGAAAGTTATAAACTCGCACAAGAGAGCAGTATAACTATTGACACGGGTTCTCTTGGAGAAAATATTCTAATAGATGTAAGTCCTTATCATCTCAAGTCTGGGGATAGAGTAAAAATAGGAGAAACTATTTTAGAAATAACACAAAACTGTACTCTCTGTAAAGGTCTCTCTAGTGTTGATTCTAAACTTCCTAAACTTTTAAAAAATGATAGAGGAATATTCACAAAAGTTATAAATGGTAAGAATGAAATCAAAGTAGGCGATAGAGTAGAAATATTGAATTATTAATATATATTATATATTAATAATGCTAGAATCAAAGCAATTATTTACACAAAGGAATAAATGTGAAGAAAATATACACATTAATTATGGCTACACTTATTACAATGTTGCTAGTTGCTTGTAACGGTTCTATGGCAACAGCATCAGTAGCAGAAAAACCTAAGAAGATTCAAGATGTACAAGTTTTCACTTCAGCTAATATAGATGGAAAGATTACAACAAAGTCTATTGAAGATGCATTTGATGCTACAGGTTTAAGTATTCCTGGTAATAATGACATGAATAAACCTTTCAAAGCAAGATTTGGAAAAGTAAACTATAAAGTTTATAACCTTGCAATGTATATTAACAATGACCTAACATTTAAACTTATCAAGAAGTACCCTAGTTTTGGTGCACTAACACCGCTTACAATGTCAATCTGGGAAGCGAAAGATGGTTCAATGAATATCTCCACATTAACAATCAACGGTATGGCTAGGGCGGTTGATATACCAATAACTGATCCAGACCTGATAGAATACAGTGATCTAATCCACAAAGCACTTAAGGCTGCTATGCCAAACGGTACATTTAAAGAACTAAATCATACTGTGAAATTCCCTAATAAGACATTAGCAACTAACTTTGAAATGGAAGTAAATTATGATGGACAATCTCCTTCTGATTTTATTGATGATTTTGAAGCTGAGTTCGAAGGCGAGATGGAACCTCTAGGTTTCTTACTACCAAACTATACAAATGTTCAAGAAGAGATTTTTGATGATCGCGGTTACACTGGTGTTTATGATTTTTACCATACTTACTCAATCTGTAAGTTTGATGTAATCTACCCAGTATCTAAAACTCACCCAGAAGCTGGTGCTTGGGCTCCATGTTCTTTCTTTATCTACAAGAAAACTGATGAAAGTAAGATGCATATGGGATTTCTTTCAGTTGAAAACTGGATTACTACTCTTAATATGAGAGATGATGAAGAGGGAACAAAAAAACTTCGTGAAGCACAAGGTTACATTGAAAAGATTATTAAGGATATGACGGAGTAGCTTTCTATTTACTTGAAATCTACTCAACTGTTCGCAACTCTGCATAAAGCATTATAGCTTCAGTAACATCACTTCTGCTTGGAACTCTTCTCACAGAAAGATATGTAACATCACCATTTGAATGTACTCTTCTAAGCACAGTAGCATAGACCCAGTAAAAAGTTCTATCTCTTCGTATATTCTTTACAATACCTGTCCAAAATCCTTTAGTCTGGATATCATCCCATAAGCCCTTAAATGCAATTCTTGGCATATCTGGATGCCGTACTATGTTATGAGGCTCTCCAATGAGCTCATCTAATGTATATCCAGCTATTTCGCAAAAGAGTTCATTTGCATAGAGAATAATCCCTTTATCATCTGTCTCACTTAAGATATAGCTATCATCAGAAAAAAACCACTCGTCACTATGTTCATCTTTGTATATTTTTGACATAAAAATTCCTTAGTTATAGTATTTTACAAGTCCTTGCATATGTGAGCCCATATTAAGCAGTAACATATCCGCTATGACAAGAGCAGCCATTGATTCACACACTACAGTGCCTCTAATAGCCACACAAGGATCATGTCTCCCCTTGAGCGAGAAGTCAACCTCTTCGTTGCTTGTAGTCACTGTATGTTGCTCCTTAAAGATAGAAGGAGTTGGTTTAAAATAAACATTAAGAACTATATCATCCCCATTGCTTATACCACCTAAAATACCCCCTGCATGGTTTGATTCAAATCCATCTGCACGAATTGCATCATTGTTGGTAGAACCTGTAGCTCGAGCACTTAAAACACCATCCCCTATCTCTACAGCTTTTACAGCATTTAAACCCATCATAGCATCTGCTAAAACACCATCAAGTTTATAGTAAAGAGGCTGTCCTAGCCCAATAGGTACACCTTCTATAAGTACACGAGAAACGCCACCTACAGAATCATGCTCATTTTTAGCCTTAAGTATCGCCTCTTTTTGAGTAACTTCAGCCTTACTATCAAGTGCATATATGATGCTATTCTTTGCAGACTCGTAGTCAAACACTTCACTCTTAATCCCAGCAACTTCACTAATCCCACTCTTCACACTTATACCTAAATCTTTAAGCATAAGTTTTGCAATAGCACCAGCAGCAACACGAGCAGCAGTTTCACGAGCAGAGCTACGTCCACCACCACGATAATCTCTTATTCCATACTTATGAAAGTAAGTAAAGTCAGCATGTCCCGGGCGAAAAATATCTTTGATATTTGTGTAATCTTTTGACTTTTGATTTGTGTTAAATATGACCATAGCTATGGGAGTACCAGTACTTTTACCCTCAAAAACACCACTTAAAATCTCCACTTTATCATCCTCTTTACGAGCAGTTTCAAACTCACTCTTTCCCGGTTTACGGCGGTCAAGTTCACTCTGGATAAACTCTTCATCTATATTTAGTCCGGCAGGAACACCATCAAGAAGACACCCTAGTGCTTTTCCATGCGACTCGCCAAATGTACTAAAACGAAGTTTGATTCCAAAACTATTCACTACTGCTCCCCTTTGAGTATTTTAACTGCTACTTCTGCAGACTCTTGTTGTGCTATTTTTTTGCTTTTACCTATAGCGCGAGCATACTCTTTACCTTCTATAAAAACACCTACTTCAAACTCTTTAAGATGATCAGGTCCACGACTGGAGAGTACTCTATACTCAGGAGTAATCCCAAAACGAGCTTGTGTAAGCTCTTGAAGTGTTGTTTTAAAATCACGGAAGAGTGAATCAAGTGAAATCTCATCATGATTTGACTCGATAAGATCTATCGCTATCTTACTCACAACATCAAGGCCAGCTTCAAGATAGATAGCACCCATAACTGCTTCAAAAGCATTGGAAAGCAGAGAGGATTTCTCTCTGCCACCATTATTCTCTTCGGCATTTGAAAGAAGTATATAATCACCCAAGTTAAGTGCACGGGCAAGCTTATCAAAACCTGTCTCATTCACAAGTGATGCTCTGATCTTTGAGAGTTTCCCCTCATCTGATTTTCTAAACTTTACAAAAAGGTACTCACCTACGATGAGATCAAGTACAGCATCGCCTAGAAACTCTAAACGCTCATTATCGTAGGGCTGCTTGTAACTCTTATGTGTCAGCGCTTCAATAATAAGCGACTTGTCTTCAAACTTATAATTGAGTTGTTCTTCTAATGTTTTAATATTCTTATTCATAAGGGGCCTCTTCTATTTTCTAATTATTCTCTTACTGAAATGAGTTGTTTTCCTGACTAAAATCTTTGTAGTAATCCTTGCTCAAGCTCCATTCAACACGAGAAGTGTCTATAGAGTGACAGGACGCACAGCGATGAAATGCAAAGGGGTACACCTTTTTACAGTTTTCACAAATATACTCAAAACTCAAAGTAGCACTCGCTTTACCCTGGAGTTTTATAAGTACATCAAGTTCAAAAACTGCACTACTCTGTGCAAGTGTTATATCGCCACGAGCCGTATAAAGTTCCCGAAGATATCCATTTTGTGAAATTATATCTAAATTCAAATCCTTTGGGTCAATTCTCCAAAGTATATCACTCAATAATGCACTCTTCGAGCTATCAAAATGCTCCCATGCCAAGAGAGGATTCACTCTAAATATATACTCAAATATCATATAAGCAAGTTGATGATGCTTTTTATAACTGTTTAAGAGCAGTGTAACTTTCTCTTGGGGTGTATGTTTTGATTCATTGAGAAGTGCTAAGGTCTGTAGGTACACTGTATCTAAGGTTATATCTTTCTTTAGCTCATCAAGTGGCTCCAAAACTTCTAAGGCAGACTGATAATCTCGCATGTATTCATAGACTAAAAGAAGATATTTCAAAGCTTCTGGTGTACGAGGAGTAGTTTTAAGTATCTCCAAAAATATCTGCTTTGAACGCTCTAAAAATCCCGCTTTAAAATAAGTCTTTCCTAAAAGATACATAGTTTCTAATCTACTTTCAT
>JALWTK010000082.1 GCA_027082875.1 Sulfurimonas sp.
GCGAGTTGTACCTCTGCTATTACCTTTATAGATGGGGTAAAAGGAGAACTGCGTTACCGTGGTATAGAGATAGAAAAACTCGCCAAAGAGAACAGCTATCTTGATGTTTGCTATCTTTTACTCAACGGTACTCTTCCATCACAAGAAGAGTCAACAAAGTTTGACTTAGAACTACGACACCGCTCTTTTTTACATGAGGGACTGCTGGAACTTTTTAAAGCTTTTCCATCCGGCTCACACCCGATGGCGACACTCTCAGCGGCTGCAGCTGCACTTTCAACATTTCACTTTAACCATCTAGATATGTGTGATGAGGCTGAGTACCAAAGAATGGCAAGGCGCATAGTTGCTAAGATGCCAACTATCGCTGCGTTTGCTTATCGTCATTCTATTGGTGCTAGTTTTATACAGCCCGATATTTCTAAAAGTTTTACTGAAAACTTTTTATATATGATACGTGCTTATCCTGGTGGTAAGATGCATATCGACCTAGATGGAGAAAGAACTATTAAAGAGATAGAGATTAAGGCTCTTGACACCATTTTTACACTCCATGCTGATCATGAGCAAAATGCTTCGACAACCAGTGTTCGAAATATTGCTTCAACGGGGGCACATCCCTATGTTGCTATCAGTGCTGGTATCTCTGCACTTTGGGGACGAGCACATGGTGGAGCAAATGAGTCTGTCATCAAACAGTTAGAGATGATAGGCAGTGTTGAGAATGTTGATGCTTTCATCGCTCGTGCAAAAGATCCTGATGATGAGTTTAGACTTATGGGCTTTGGGCATCGTGTCTATAAAAACTTTGACCCAAGAGCAAGAGTACTCAAGAATCTTCAAGTAAAACTCCAAGATGAACTTCATCTCGACTCAAATCTTATGCAAATCGCTAGTAAAATTGAAGAGATAGCCTTAAATGATGAATATTTTATTAGTAGGAAACTCTATCCAAATATTGACTTTTACTCTGGTGTCATTTTAACTGCTTTAAAAATTCCGACATCAATGTTTACTCCTATCTTCGTTATAGGACGTACGGTTGGATGGATTTCTCAGTGGCTTGAGTTTAAAAAAAGTACAGGTACAAAGATTGCACGACCACGTCAGCTCTATTTAGGTAAATAATCAACATCTTTTAAACAACTCTTAGATATAATCGCGAAAATTTATATCTGAGAGAGTCATCATGGTAACAGTTCAAAATCTAATAATGCGTTATGGAAATAGAGTTCTATTTCAAGACATTAACCTCAAGTTAGACCGTCACAAACGCTACGGTCTTATCGGTGCTAACGGTGCTGGTAAAACAACTTTTCTTAAAATCCTAAGCGGTGAAATCAATGAGTATGAGGGTGAAGTTATCATCCCTAAACAGAACAAAGTGGGAGTTTTAGGACAAAACCAATTTGCTTTTGAAGATTTTACTATCATGGATGCTGTTCTTTATGGAAACAAGCGTTTATATGATGCTATCAAAGAGAAAGAAGAGCTCTATGTAACTGGTGATTTTGAAGATGATGCAACTAATAATCGTCTTGCTGATTTAGAAGTTATCTGTGTTGAAGAGGATCCTACTTATGAGTATGATGTAAACATCGGAAAAATTCTTGCAAATGTTGGGATTCCTGTTGAGAATCATAATGACCTTATGTCTACACTCGATAGTGCTGATAAATTCAAGGTTCTTCTAGCGCAAGTTCTTTACCCAAAACCAGATGTACTCTTTCTCGATGAGCCTACAAATAACCAGGACATTGAGACCATTAGCTGGCTAGAAAATGAGCTAAAACGCCATGAAGGAACACTTGTTGTTATCTCTCACGATAGACACTTCTTAAATGCAGTTGTAACAAACATTCTCGATGTTGATTATCAAAAGATCCGTGAATTTACTGGGAACTATGATGATTGGTATATCGCGGCGAATGTAATGGCAAAACAGATGGAACTAGACAATGCTAAAAAGCAAAAAGAGAAAGATGAACTCGAAGCATTTGTTCGTCGTTTCTCTGCAAATGCATCAAAAGCAAAACAAGCAACATCACGTCAAAGAAAACTTGACAAGTTAGAGATAGAAGATATCAAGCCATCTTCTCGCCGTGATCCAAGTATCGTCTTTAAAGCAAAAAGAACTATGGGTGATGAAGTACTTAATGTCATCAATGTAAGTCATGCTTATGGTGATAACAAAGTTCTTAATGATATTAGCTTTAAAGTTATTCCAGATGAAAAAATTGCTCTTATCGGTGGAAATGGTGTGGGTAAATCTACACTTATGAAGATTTTAGTTGAAGAGATGAAAGCAGATGAAGGTGAAGTGCATGTTGGTGCTACTATTGAACCATCATACTTTCCACAAGATACTGCTGACATCATTGAAGGTGATGGTACACTCTATGACTGGTTACGTGCTTTTGATCCTAAACGCGAGATCGCAGAGATAAGAAACTGTCTTGGACGTATGCTCTTTAATGGTGAACAACAAGAGAAGTCAGTTGTAAGTATTTCAGGTGGAGAAAAACACCGTATGATGCTTAGTAAGCTTATGCTTGAAAATGGTAACTTTTTACTTCTTGATGAGCCATCTAACCACCTTGACCTTGAGGCTATTGTGGCACTTGGTGAAGCACTACACAACTTCAAAGGAAATGTTATCTGTGTATCTCATGACCGTGAGTTACTTGATGCATTTGCTACACGTATCATAGAGATTCAAGAAGATGGAACTATACTTGATTTCCATGGCTCATATGAAGAGTTTGCAGAGCAGAGAGCTGCTGGAACTATATAAGCTATGAGTACTCAATACGAAAACTATGTAGGTCTTGGTATTGCTGGGAACTTCGCACTTCACCTAGCGCAAGCTGGTGAGCTCGAAGATTTTAAAGATGTAATAACAGCTGACGAAGCTGCACCAAAAGGCATATTTCCTTTTTATCTTCCTCACTATATTCCGAGTACAAATGCTACAACAAGAACACCTAAAGATATTTTAACTACCTATCCTCTTTCATCAGACACATTAAAACTTCCCGAAGCTAATGTCAATGTACAGACAGAACCTGAAGTTGGTTTAGTTTGTGAGATAAACTATAAAGATGGCAAAGTAAAAAGTATTACTCCTACACACTTTGGTGCATACAATGACTGTTCTATTCGAGTTGCTGGAGCAGAGAAGATTAGTGATAAAAAGAATTGGGGAAGATCTTCTAAGGGTATCGCCTCATCACTTCTTGCTATAGACAAGTTTGAAGAGGGTGGAGTTATGGATAACTACTCAATTTGTAGCTTTCTTAAACGTGATAATACACTAACTCCTTATGGTGAGGATGTAGAGTTAAATGGATACAGTTACTTCTACTCTAAACTTACAGGGTGGATAAAAAACCAAATAAACACTCAAGAAAACTTCGGTCCACTTGAACCTTTAAGCGAATATATCAAAGCTTGCAACTACCCTGCAAAAGCTATTATTAGTATTGGTGCTACTCGTTATACTGAATATGGTGAGACTACTTTTCTCAAAGTTGGTGATGAGATATTTGTCGTAGTATATAACCATGATAGTTACTCTTTTAAAGATGTAGTTACAATCCTAAATGATGAAGAGTACACAAAAGAAGAGATGAGTATTCTCCACCAAAAAGTCCTATAAATGAAAATTGGATTATACGAGCACTACAAGGGTATGAGATACGAAGTTATAGATACCCTTAGACATAGTGAAACTGAAGAGCTTATGGTACTTTACCGTGCTCTTTATGGAGATAAATGTCTTTGGGCTCGACCTTACAGTATGTTTTTTGAGAGTGTTACTATAGATGGTAAAGAGATTCCGCGTTTTAAATATATTGGGGATGAAAATGAGTAGAGGTAAAAAACTCGATCTTTTCATCGGTGCAGATATAGATGACTCATGGGCTCAAGTAGAGTCTCCTCGAAAGTCTAAGATAGAGGAGATACTCGAACCAAAAAAACATCAACTTCACTTTGCTAAAGAGAAACGCAGAGGGAAAACTGTGACACTTGTTGGAGAGTTTTTTCTTTCTAAAGAAGATGTAACTTCTACACTCAAATTGCTCAAGAAAAAGTTAGGATGTGGAGGAAGTTATAGAGAGCACTATATGGAGTTTCAAGGTGAACTCAAAGAAAAACTTCGTCCTCTATTAGTTAATCTGGAGTTTCGTTTTAAGGGTGGGCATTAAGCACTTAGAGGCTCTTCTTCCTTACTGATCTTTGGAGTTGCAGCGCTGACATTAGAAGTGATAATATATCTATCTCGTCCAGTCTCTTTTGCCTCATAAAGCATCTCATCTGCTCTTGATATAAGTATCTCATCATTCAGGGCATCATCAGCCATACAACAAACAACGCCTATAGAGATAGTGACAAACTCATTAACAGTTGACTTTTCATGTTTGAGTTCTCTAGCTCTAATAGCATCACAGATATCTCGTGCTAATTTTGCAGAGTTTGACTCATCAGTATCTGTTAAGAGTACCCCAAACTCCTCTCCACCTAAACGAAAGACATAATCACTTGGGCGTTTTAAAGTATCTTGAAGTACCTTTGCCACAGACTTGAGTGCATAGTCACCCTCTACATGCCCATAAGTATCATTATACTGTTTAAAGAAGTCTATATCTAACATCATAAAGGTTATATAGCTTATACTGCGTTTAGCACGTTTAAGCTCCTTCTCATAGATGTAGTTAAAGTAGCGTCTATTATGTAGACCTGTCAAAGAGTCTGTATAGGAGACATTCTCAAGTTTTTTATTTGCTAATTTTAATTTTTTTGTAGTGAGTTCAAGTTGTGTTTGATCTTTTTGAATACTTCTGAAAACATACAAGGATATACTCAGTATAGCGATCATAATAGCCACAAGTATTGATCCTAATTGAATCTTGCTCTCTGTATAATTTTGTAAAAACTTTTTACGTTCATAACGAGCTACATCTACTTCATAGGTGATTAATTTTTGCAAAACACCATTTATGAAAGCTATCTTTTTCTCTAATATATTCATATTAAGCTTAGTCAAACTTTTATCATTTTTAGAGACTTGGTATATTCTTTTAAAGTAATTGTTAATATTCTTAATCTCTAAATTAGCATAAGCTAGATAATTTTTTTCATCATCGCGTTTAAAATGATTCTCATAATTTTGCCATTTTTTATCTATATTTTTGAGTGCCGAATAGAGTTCTTGGGCTGTTTGACTGGGACTTATCTCTAAACGTTTGGACTGGTTGAGTGTGTTAAATATACTATTATTATATGTCTGAACAATTCCATTGAGTTCAGTAACAGGTACAAGAGATCCAAAATAGACACGGTCAATATTTTTTTTCATCGCCTCAATATGCATACTCCCCATAATAGCAGTACTAATAAGCCCAAGAGTTATAAGAATAAAAAGAAATAACAATTTACTTCGTAATTTAAGTGCTTCAATAAACTGCATACTTCTCCTTAAACTCTTTTTGATTTAAAAAGCATATTTTGTGCCATTCGTTATTATTTTATGATAAAATCACAAATATTATTAAAAACTTGGCAATTTGCCATAAAAAGAGCAAAATATGGAAGCAAAAGCGATACAAACTACTAACTATATAGAGGTACCTCAAATACAAAAGCATCTTGAAAATGTTGAGTATATCATCATGGCAACATCAGCCCCGGAAAAATTTAAAGAGACACCTATTCACTTCACTATCTTTTTAAATACAGAGGAGAGATTTTCAAAAGATATACAAGAAGCAATCTTAGATAAATTTTTAGATGAAAACGGCATAGTAAAACCAGCAGAACTTATGAGCCAGCTAATGCCAGTAGGCTTTGCAGAGAACACAGGACAAGAGACACTTATGCCTCTTTTACTCATCAAACAAGATGATATGAAAAGTATTCCGCATGTACCTATGTTTGTGATGGATTTTTTAGCGGATTCTGAGAACTTTTACGAGGCTAAAGTGCATAAACTTACAGGTTGGACCTACTCTTATAACTAAGAGTTTCTCCCTTCTATCTCAGAGATTTCTTTAGCGATATGCTTTGAGAGATTCTCGTAACCTTCATGAGTTACCAAAATATCATCTTCAATTCTAATCCCAATACCACGATATCTTTTAGGCACATTTTTATCATCTTTATCTATATAAATACCAGGTTCAATAGTCATAAGCATTCCAGGCATAAGAGGTATTTCTTTAGCTTTCTCATCTTTATAAGGAGAGGTGTCATGCACGTCTATACCCATCCAGTGCCCTATTCCATGCGGATAGTATTTTTTGTGTTTCTTCTTTTGTAAGAGTTTCTTCACATCACCCTTTAGTATTCCCAAAGAGACTAAACCCTTACATAAAAGCTCTTCAGATTTCTCTTGTAGTGAGGAGCGTAAGATATTGGGTCTTACCATGCTTATGATTTTTTTCTCTACATCTAAGACCATTTCATAGAGCTCTTTTTGTGCTTTGCTAAACTTGCCGTTCACAGGTATGGTTCGTGTAATATCACTAGCATAGTACTCATACTCACAGCCAGCATCTATTAAAATGAGTTCACCATCTACAAGCTTTTTATCATTACTTATATAGTGCAGAGTATTAGCACTATTTCCACAGGCAACAATACTTGTATAAGCATCACTATAAGCACCATTTTTTTTAAATATATACTCTATACCTGCTTGAAGCTCACTCTCCTTTGACAACTCAGATGCATAATCTTTTGCATAATGATGTGCTTCTTTTGTAATCTCTAATGCCTTTTTTATAAGCTTTATCTCAGCAGGAGACTTCACTAAACGCTCTTTAGCTATGAGTGTAGCAATATTAAAATGAGCACTTAGATGCTTGGTCTTCTCGCGTATAAAATCAACTTGTTTATCTTCAAAAGTAAAATCATAATATATATATTGATGTTCTTTCATAAAACTAAGAAATTTCTCTTCAAATCTATCAGAGATAAAGATATTGTCATGTTTAAAAGAGTTCTTTGCAGCTTTAACACCAACTCTTTTTCCTGTCCAGAGTTCTAGCTCTTTCACTTTTTTTTGTACAAAAAGATAGGATTCTGTTGTTCTTTTGCCCCGTCTTAAAATTAAAATGGCATTATCTTCTTTAAATCCTGTAAGATAATAAAAGTTACTATCTTGTCTATAAGGAAACTCTGTATCATTTGATCTTATTTGTGCTCTTGCACTAAAGATAATAGCTAGCGAGTTTTTTTTCAAACTGCAAGAGACACACTCTCGTCTTCTTTGATACTCTGATTCTTTCATTATTTGCATGATTCACTTAACCATCTATTGGTCTCTTCTAAAACACTTTCAAGGGCTTCATTAAGTGCAATAACACCACCCTCTGCATCAAGGGTCTTACTCTCTACTTCTCTTTTAATCACTACTGAATGTAATGTTTTTGCTTTTTGTGTATCCACTAAAGAGAGTGAAAATGTTACATCAACATAAGATTTTTTCTCTTTCTCTGAATAATACTGCATAAAATTATAGACATTTGTCTCTAAAAGTAGATCATCCCTTGTATGAGAACGGTAACTACTTACACTATCAAAAATCTTCGCATCTCGAATAGAACGAAGAAGTGCTCTACTAATTGCTTTACTTGGAATGTTTGCCCATTTTGACTCTGTATATGAAAACTGTTTATAGTCATTTGATGCATACTTCATCTGTTTAAGCATAAGGTTTTGAGATGTAAAAACCTTTCCAACTCTTAATGTTTTTCCCTTACAAACTGAACTGTATTTACTCTCATGCATACTTGGATCTATTGTATATGCGGTGATAGGAGATAGTGTTTTACTACATCCTGTCAGTAAAAGTAATGTAATGATCAAATATACTCTTTTCATTTTATTTTTCTCCTGGTGCTTTTCGAATCTCTTCTGATTTAAAAAGAATATCAGAAGGGCTATTTCTATACTCTTCTAAAAACTCATCTATCTTAACCATCAACTCTTGCATATCCAAGAGTGTTGCATTAAGATTAGGTGCTAAATCATTGTTTAATTGTGCAAAGTCTTTTTCACCCTTGTTCATTGCATTGTTTATACCATCCATAGATTTATCTAAACCTAAATAACTCTCCATAATTGAGGTAATAGAGGCAGATGTCTCTTTCTCCCATTTACTTGTATTGTCTAAAAAAAGACGGACATCTGGCATTATATAATTTAATTTTAATGTAAAAGCATCAAGGTTTTTTGCAGTTGACTGCATATGTCCTATTGTCTCTTCATTGAGCAGTAAATCCATCTTAGTCATAAGACTGGCACTATGTCTCAATAGTGTTGCCATCTTCTCCTGGTTATCTGTGCCTAGTAACTCTTCTGTTCTTCCTAGGGTAGAGGTAAGTTGAGAGGAGACATCATTTAAGGAGTTTTCAAAATTTTTGAAAAAAGATGGTTCTGTTTTAATAATAGGATATTTTTCTCCTTTTTGACACTCTAAATCTTTTGCTAAAGGCTTCCCTTTTGTGAGATTAATATATGTTAATCCAGTAATACCTTGAGCAGTTAATTTAGCAATAGTAGTAACTTTGACAGGAGTACTTTTCACAACACTTATGATGACTTCTACTTGATCAGCTTTTTTAGGATTTATCTCTAGCTTATCTACTTTTCCAACACTTATACCTCTGTACTTTACAGGTGCACCAACATTAAGTCCTAAAACAGACTCATCAAAATAAATAGTATACTTTTTCACATCATCTTGAGCTGAGGGTCTCAGCATCCAGTAAGTAAAACCTATCATAAGTGACAGTCCCACTAAAACTAAAAAACCGATAAGTGTATAATTAACTTTATTGTTCATATATTTTTATCCTAAATTATTTAAAAAATGTCTGTACAAACTGACTCTTTGAAGACTTTACATCCACTATCGTCCCCTCATAAGCTATCTTTTTCTCATCTATAATAGCCACTCTATCTAAGGTATCATAGATAGACTGTAGATCATGCGAAACCATCACTATAGTCAAGCCAAGGAGTGAACGTAGTTTTAGTATAAGCTCATCAAACTCTCTAGCAGAGATGGGATCAAGTCCACTAGTTGGCTCATCCAAAAAAAGAAGTTTTGGATCCATGCACAGAGCACGAGCAAGTCCCGCTTTTTTCTTCATCCCTCCACTGATTTGAGAGGGGAAAAGGTCAGCATCACTACTTTTAAGACCTACAAGGTTTATCTTAAACTGGACTATCTCTTCTATCATACTCGCATTAAGATCAGTATACTCAACAAGTGGTAATGCTATATTATCACGAATACTCAAAGAAGAAAAAAGTGCTCCAAACTGGAAAAGAACACCCCACTCACGACGAAGTTTTTGAGCATCCCTCTCTTTTATATTACTAACATTATGCCCTAAAATATCTATACTTCCATGAGAAAAATCTTGAAGCATAACCATCTCCCGAAGTAGTGTAGTTTTCCCACATCCGCTCGGTCCAAGAAGACCATATATTTCACCCTCATTAATACTAAGGTTGAGTCCATCATGTATGACTTTTGTGCCAAAGACAGTTTGAACATCTCTTACCTCTATTACACTCATTTTATATTCCTAAGTTTGTGAGTGCTATGGAGAAAAGTGCATCACAAACTATAACTACAAAGATAGATTCAACGACACTTTTTGTTGTGTTAAAACCTATACTTTGAGTATCATTTTGCACACTTAAACCACGATAAATACCTATACTGGCAATTAAAAAGGCGAAAAAAGGTCCTTTTATAATTCCAATGAAAAAGTGTTTTGCCGCAATCACTTCACGAAATCTATCTAAAAAAAGATTACTACTAATTCCTAAATCAGCATTTGCAACAATTATACCACCGAGCATACCCATTATATCTGCTACAAAGATAAGAATAGGCATAGCAATCATAAGTGCAATAATACGAGGTAGTACTAAAAAAGCAAAAGGATCAAAGCCCATAGTCTTCATGGCGTCTAACTCTTGTGTAATTTTCATAGCTCCAATCTGAGCAGTAAAAGCAGAACCACTACGCCCAGCAATAACGATAGCAGTGATAAGCGGTGCTAACTCGCGAAGAATAGAAATACCTAGCATATCTACTATAAAGATATTTGCTCCATAAGTTTTCAGCTGAAATGCAGACTGATAAGCGACTACTAAACCTATAAGGAAACTCGTTAATGCGACTATTCCTAAAGCTTTCACGGCGGACTCATTTATCTCATAAGCTATCTCTTTAAAACGGATGTTTTTAAAAGATTTTAGATAGGACATTTTTGCAACAAAGAGTTTTCCCAAGAAAGTGATAAAAGGTATAAAACTATAAAAATATGCATATATATCTTTTAGTTTTTTCTCTAGAAAGGAAGATTTTTTTTGCTGGGATTGTGTCTCTAAGTTTGTAATAATACGCTGCATCTTCACAAGTTCTAAGGTAGAGAGGAGGGTCTTATTTTCACAGATTAGTGAACATTCCACTCCTCTTTTGCTAAACATCTCTTCCATTTTTACTAAAAATATTGCTGTAGCAGTATCTATAAATGTAACAGACATAAGGTTTATCTCTATCCTTGTAATACCTACTACATCCCTTTGTCTCATCTGCTTTTCTAGTGGTGTAATAGAGTAAAGAGTCAACTCCCCAGATAGTTCTATAGAGAGAAGGGAGTCTGATTGAGTAAAGTGTAGTGGAGTCTGCATTAGTAAGTGTTAAAAGTCTCTCTCTAGTAGTTTATGCACTTTTAAAATCGTAATAATCTTATCCTGTTGCTTTCCTACACCATCAATAATAGTTTCATCACCATTAACAGTATCTGGTGCAGGCCCAATATCTGTCTTCTTAATACGAATAGCCATAGTAAGTCTATCTATCACAAAACCAGCAACATCATCACCATGCCTCATTACTATAAAACGTGTCTCGTCCGATTGATTTTTACTAGGAAGACCAAATTTCAAACGTAGGTCAATAAGTGGGATAACTGCTCCACGAAGATTAAATACCCCAAGAACATATGGCGGTACTTGAGGTACACGAGTCCATGTAAAAGGCTTAATAATCTCCTGAATAGAGAGAATAGGAATAGCATACTCTTCCTCACCTATCACAAACCCAACAAGTTGAACGATGTCATCTAGTTGTGTTAAGTCACTATTTTGCTGGTCACTTTGTTGGTTAATAATTTGTTTTAATTTTTCACTCATTATAAGAACTCCGCTTTAAAGTTTACATTTCTCTGTACTACACTTGAGAGGTAGTCTGCTGAGTATGGCTTCGTAATATACTCAACCATTCCAGACTCAACACCACGCATACGATCGGACTTACCTGTTCTTGATGTAACAGCAATAAGAGGTAAGTTTTTATACTTATTGTATTTTTTAATCTCTGTTGCAAGAGTATATCCATCCATTCTTGGCATCTCAATATCTACAAGCATCGCATCAAAATTATGTTCACCTGATTTTAAGATATTAAGAGCTTCTTGCCCATCACTTGCTTCTACAAGAGTAATTCCCATAGGTTCTAAGGCTTTACGCATAATAGTGCGGTCTGTCTTAGAGTCATCAACTATCATAACCTTGTAATCACTTGGCTTTGATTTTTCAAGTGTTATCTGTGCACTGGCAGATGCCTCATTCATCGGTGTTGCTTTGACATCACGTGCCATAGACATTAATGCTACAACATCAACGATGAGGGTTACACCACCATCACCACGAATAGTCGCTCCAGCTACACCCTCGATACCTTTAAGATAATCTCCAAGAGACTTAATAACTATCTCCTCTTGACCAACTAAGGTATCGACAATAAGACCAAGCTTAGAAGTACCTAGACCAAGGACAACTACATAAGCATGCTCACTAGAATCTAAGATACGCTCAACTTCAAAGATATCACCTATATGTACAAGAGAGAGAACTTCATCGCGAAGACGCATAACACTTCTTCCTTCAACAGTATAAATTTCATCTTTAGAAATACGAACTGTCTCAAGAACTGAAGCAAGAGGAATCGCATAGTGCTCCTCTTGAACACCTACAAGTAGAGCTTGAATAATGGCAAGAGTAAGAGGAATCTTCAGCTTCATAGATGTACCAACACCTAGTTCTGAATCAATATCTATCATACCATTAAGTTTTTCGATATTTGTTTTTACAACATCCATACCAACACCACGACCACTAACACTTGTGACAGCAGCGGCAGTTGAGAATCCTGGCTTAAAGATAAGTCCAAAAGCCTCTTTTTCACTCATAGAGTCTGCTTCTTTTTCAGTAATGATACCTTTTTCTAGAGACTTGTTTTTGAGCATATCTGTGTCAAGTCCCTTTCCATCATCATCAATCTGAATAACAATCTGGTTCCCTTCATTATATGCTTTGAGTCCAATAGTTCCTGTCTCATTTTTTCCACTTGCTAAGCGATCGGCTGGTACTTCAATACCATGATCACATGAGTTACGGATAATATGCACAAGAGGATCGCCAATCTCTTCAACAATTGACTTGTCAAGCTCAGTATCTTCACCATCAAGAACAAGATCTATCTTCTTATCAAGTTCACGAGAGAGGTCGCGAATCATACGAGGGAACTTGTTAAATACTTTTCCAATAGGAAGCATACGAGTTTTCATAACTGCGATCTGTAGATCAGTTGTTACAAGAGAGACGATACTCACAACTTGATTGAGCTCCTCTAAAAACTCTTCACCCTCATAACGCTCTTCAACATCATCATTTATCTTAATAAGTCTGTTTTTTGCAAGAACGAGTTCTCCAATAAGGTTCATCAAGTGGTCCAGTCTTTTAACATCAACACGAATAGTCTGCTCGACAGCAGCAGGAGTTCTTTTTGCCGGTGCCGCAGCTTTTGGCTCTTCCTTTTTAGGGACAACAGGTGCTGAGGGAGGAGGAGTAGGGGCAGGAGCTGGTGTTGGTTCTGCTTTAGGTACAGGTGTTTCCTCAGTGGATGATGCTTCTGTTGGTTCAGGAGGAGCTGCAAGCACCTCTTCTCCAGCAGCTATCTTTGCCTCACGCTTTATCCTATCTTCTTCTTGACGTTGTTGCAGAAGCTTTTCTATTTCAGCTTCAAGATCATCTGGACTCATATTATCATAGTCAATTTCATCTTCTTCACTTGTCGCTTCTTCAGTCATCACTTCTTCAATGACTGGCTCTTCAACTACTGGTTCTGGAGCAGCAACAACTTCAGGAGTTGCCACTTCACCATCTCCACCTGTAATCTTATCAAGTCGAGAGACACAAGCCGCAACATCAATACCCGCATCAGCACTTGTATCACGAATCGTCTCAAGAAGTGCTTTCATAAGGTCAATAGACTCTAAAATAACATCCATTATATCAGGCGTAATAATTAAATCACCATGACGTGCTTTATTGAGAACATCTTCCATATGGTGAGTAAGGTGTGTTAAAACATCAAAATTTAAGAATGAAGATGCTCCCTTTACTGTATGAGCGACTCTAAATATTCCATTTAAAAGTTCTAAATCTTCCGGGTTATTTTCTAACTCTACTAGATCTTCATCTAACTTTTCTACTAATTCAAAGGACTCAACTAAAAAGTCCTGCAGTATCTCTTGAAATTCATCCATATTTACACTCCTACTTCATATGTGCACGTACAACACGTGCTACTTCATCATAAAATGAGCTTGCTTCAAACTTCACCAAGTAAGCTTCACCACCAGCTTCAACACCTCTTCCTTCACTAAAGTGGTCACTTATAGAAGAGTTAAATACAATAGGAATATTACTAAATCTATTGTCCTCTTTTACATTTGCTGCAAAGTGAAAGCCATCCATTTTAGGCATTTCAACATCACTGATAATAATTTTTAAATTATCACTAAGTGTTGTACCATAAGTATCATAAAGACCTTCAAGCTTTTGTAATCCATCTTCACCATCTGTTGCTTCAACAACCTTAAAGCCCATTTTACCAAGTGCTTCTTTTACTATTTTTCTAGCAGTTGCACTATCATCTAAAACAAGAGCTAAACCTGTAAAAGTTTCTAACTCCTGAGGTATATTATCCACATCTGGCTCATAAAGACCAAGGTCTTGTACAACTGATTCTAAGTCTAGAATAAGAAGGACATTATCACCTTCTATCTTCGTTACACCAGTTATTTTATTAGAGTCTAAGGAACCTGTACCACTTACAAAAGTAGCTGGCTCAATCTCACTCCAACTAATTCTACGAATACGTCGTGCATCGTGAACAACAAAGCCAATCAAAACATTATTGAACTCTGTAATAATAACACGAGCATTCTTTTTTGCATTTTCAGGTTCAACAACACCCATCCATCTTGCAAGATTGACAACAGGTATAACAACATCCCGTAAATCAAAAATACCCTCAATAAACTCTGGTGTCCCTGGTAGTTCAGTCAAGTCAGGAACACGAATAATCTCTCGAACCTTGGATACATTTATACCATAGATACCCTCGTATACACTACCATCATCTTCTTGCTTGAGTATACGAAAATCTACAAGTTCCATCTCATTGGAACCAACTTTTAGAGAATTATCATCCATCTATATACTCCCTTTAAAGCTCTTTTTCTTCTAAAAGAGCTCTATCTTGTAGTGATTTTACAATAAAATATCTTTGATTGCAAGCAAAAGCTGCTAAATTTATGTACTCAAATGTTTCAAATGTGTATGATCTATTTTGATGATAGTGCCCCTCAATAAAGAAATTACACCTGTACTTTTCTAAATGACGTTTTTCTAAGTACTCTTGAAAACCACGGAACTCTTTACAATCCTCTTTTTTCCCCAAATAGATATCGAGTTTCTTGATTATTTTATTCCCTATCTTTGTGTCGATGGCACTTAAAAGTTTTAAGACCCATCTATTCCGTATGATACTACTGTATAATCTATAATTCAATACACCATCAAAATCACCATGTGCTAAAGCGATAGTTTTTCCACCATAGTCAGCTATTACCGGTTGTTCTTGTATTGAAAATATTTTTGCATCTTTAAAAAGGTTTTTAAGGTTAAAATCATGATTGCCTTCAAGGTAAATAACTTCTATCTCTTGGCTAATCTTTTGAATGAGTTGTACGATAATGCTGTTTTCTTGAAGTAAATAAGAGACATCACCAAAGAGTGCATCTAAAACATCACCCATCAAAACGAGTTGTGGAATTTGGAGTTTTTTAGAAGCTATATCTTCCATGAGTTTGAGAAGCTCGGGTCGAAGATGAGAGTAGTGAGCATCTCCTAGGAGAAGAGCTCCCTCTTTTAGTGTGAAACTAGGGGACATAAGCTATATCTGGAATTCCCATATTTTCATCAAGCCCCATCATTAGGTTCGCATTTACTAGAGCTTGAGAAGAAGCCCCACGCATGAGGTTATCTATAGCACTTGAGATAAAAAGCATATTTTTCTTGCGTTTGACATAGATATCGCAAAAGTTTGTTCCAGCGACACTTTTCATATCAACTGGGTTTTCACTTACACGAACATTCTTCTCATCTTTGTAGTACTCACGAAGCAGTTGCTCTGCATCAAAATCATCACTCACTTGAAGATAGATAGAACTTATCATACCGCGAGTAAGGGGGACTAAGTGCGGTACAAATGTCACATCATCAAAGTCTATGTTTAATTTCTGTGCTATCTCAGGTGCATGTCTATGTAGCATAGGGTTATAGGCAAAAAGATTATCATTTACATTCACAAAGTGTGTCACATCGCTAAGCTTTTTCCCTGCACCACTTACACCAGTCTTTGCATCTACTATTACAGGGGTATTCTCTTGGCGTTTAGAGAGAAAAGGGAGTATCCCTAGTATGGCTGAAGTGGGGAAACACCCAGGGTTTGCCACAAGTCTAGCACTCTTTAGCTCTTGGCGAAACATCTCAGGAAGACCATACACAACATGTTCTAAGTTTTCTACATCTGTATGGGGAACATAATACTCCTCATAGACTTCTTGAGTGAGTCGATAGTCTGCTGAGAGATCTACAACTTTTACACCCGTGTCGATAAGGGGCTTCACATAAGCCATAGCAGTTTTATGTGGTACCGCGAGAAAAACAAGTGTACACTCTTTTGCTATACTCTCGACATCAGCTTTTACAACTTCATCTTCACAAACGCCATTTAGAGAGGGGTGCAGTTTGTTTATAGTTGTACCACCTTCAGAGTTAGCAATATAGTTAAGATGAAACTTTGGATGTTTCAGTAACATTTTTACTAACTCTAAACCAGTGTAACCAGTTGCACCTACTATGCCTACATTGATCATGACTTACTTACACTCAAAGACGATTTCTTGGTATTTTACCTCATCAATTTCAAACTCTTTTTCTCCACCAGGAAGACGAACTTTCACCTCATCACCCTCTTCTCGACCAAGCAGTTGTTTTGCTAAAGGAGAGTTAAAAGAGATAAGACCCATATCAGGATTAGATTCACAACCTCCAACAATAGTATAGGTAACTTCTTCTTCACTATCCATATCTGTCATCATAACAGTAGATCCAAAAGAGATTCTAGCATGCTCAAGTTCACTAGGATCCACTATCTGAGAATTTCCTAGTATGTTTTGCAGTTCACCTAAACGATTATCAATATTTTTTTGCATCTCTTTCGCTGCATGGTACTCAGCATTTTCCTTAAGGTCACCATGCTCAAGTGCTTCTTCTATATCTTTTACACACTGTGGGCGTTTTACTTCTTTAAGTTCTTTTACTTCTGCTTGTAACTTCTCATAGCCAAATAGTGTCATCGGTTCTACATTTTGCATCATTGTTCTCTTTTCTTTTATTTCTCTTATTATAGCAAAGTTTCTCTATGCATCTATTATCTTCTGCTCTGAAAGGCTATATTTGTATATTTTTGATGCTGTTATAAGGGTAATAACACAAGCATTTTTAGATATCTCCCTTACTGATGAGCCTATTTCTATAAGCAAATAGCTCTCTTTTATTATAGGATCATAGACAAAAAGCTTTGATTCTTGAGCAAAAAAGATGCGTCCACCCCCACATCCATCACCAATTATCCCTTCACAAACTAAAGGAGAATCAAGATCAAAACCATCCATCGTCTAAACAATCCTCTTTTGTATCATCCAACCATTTTGTATATTCACTTCCTCTTTTATCTAATGCAATATACTCTTCATATGTATAGCTTTTAAATGTAGCTTCATCTATACATTTACATAGCTTTGTACTATTTGTATCACCACAGTGAGTAATCATCACTTTTTTTTGTTCCTCTTGCCATCCTGTATAAGAGGTATAGTAAGGGTAAAGCATCCAAATAGCAAAACCTATAGTTGTAAAAATATTCACCATATACTTGAACTCTTGTGTCTCTTTATACTTTTTTATATCATACACTAAAGCGATTACAAATCCTACTTGCAATGTTATATTAAACCAGTCACTATCTAAAAAATCAAACAACTCTACTTCCTTATCCTCTTCATCGCTTCACCACACATAGTCAGACCAAATGTAGCAGTCACTCCCATAAAAGATCCCTTCTCTTTAATATTCGCCTCTTCACTAGAAAATATAACCTTATATTTCTTTTTAAACCCACGTTTCTTTAATTCGTAGCGAATTTTTGAGCCAAACTTATCTCCATAACTTTTCCAAATATCATCCACTTTTATCTTCGTTGGATCCATTCGTTTTGCTCCACCAAAAGAGCTTATAAGTTTTTTGTGACACTTCTGCGCAAGAGCAAGTTTGGCATTTCTGTCATCTATGGCATCAAGCACTAAATCATAAGGCTCAAAGTCAAAGTCCCAGACCCACTGCTCATCTATGCGTTTCTCAATTATCGTAAGTTCTGGATAGTGCTTCTTAAGAGCTTCTACTTTGACTTCATCCTCATGGAGTTCTGACCACATCTGACGGTTTTGATTACTATCATCATAAGTATCAAAATCAACAATAGTGATATTTTTTACTCCACTGCGGTAGAGGCAGTCAAGACAAAAAGAGCCAACACCACCAACTCCAAGTAGAATAATTTTCGCATTTTGGAGTTTGGAAAAATCATCACCTACAAGAAGTTCTATGCGGTCATAAACTCCCATACTAAAGCCACTCTTTTAATGAGTCCATACTTTTGTAAGCACTCAAATCAAGCATAATAGGAGTGATGGAGATATATCCAGCTTCTATAGCCTCATAATCACTCATTCCCTTTACACCTTCGCGTTTGGAGAAGTCAAGAGGATGCAGACCTAACCAGTGATACTCTTCGCCTCGAGGATTTCTATGTAAGTGAGAGTCATTTGCATAGTGTCTATAACCTGCATAGGTTATTTTTATCTCAGCTTCTTGTGGCTCAGGTGGGATATTAACATTTAAAAACTCACGATCCGGAAGAGGAAAAGAGCCCTCTCTTATCTTTGTAACAAGTTTTTTGATGGTTTTTTGAGCAAGGCTAAAATCTCCATCAGGATTAGTAAAATCCATCACCTGAGAAATAGCAATAGAAGGCACATCATGAAGTACACCTTCCATGGCACCTGCAGCCGTGCCTGAGTAGGTAATGTCCTCACCCATATTTGAACCACGGTTAATGCCACTCACAAGCAAATCAGGTTTCTTCTCTTCAAAAAGAGTACTCAAGGAGAGATAAACACAGTCTGCCGGTGTACCATCTTCAAGTTTATAAAAGTCGTCGTCTACACTCACAAAGTGTAAAGGTCGTGTGAGTGTCAAAGAGTGTCCACAAGCGGATTTTTCATTAGCTGGAGCTACAACTAAAACCTCAACATCTTTGAGCTCTTTAAGTGCATGAACAAGAGATAAAAGGCCTTTTGCCTCATAACCATCATCATTTGTTACTAGTATTTTATATCCCATTTATTTGCCTTTGTAAGCTATTTCTTGATTGTAAAGATACTTTTTTCTTTTTTATATGCTTCTGTTTTCACTTCAAATATTCCAAGAAGAGAGTTGAAAAGATTATCTTGCGAATACTCTTTATTTTTTTCTTGCTCTAGTGCTTTTTTATCTACTATCTGCTCCATTTTCTTGCTTAACCAGACAAGTGAAGCAATGTGTGTTTGTGCATCTGGTGCCATTATATAAGGAAGTCCATGAAGATAGATACCATTTTCGCCAAGACTCTCTCCATGATCACTCATATAAAGCATAGCCGTTGCATCTCTCTTGTCATACTTCTTTAAAAAGTCTATAGTTTTTGACAAAAAGTAGTCCGTATGTAAAATACCATTATCGTAAGCATTATTTATCTCTACTTTACTACACTCTTCTAGCTGGTTTGTCTTACAAACTGGTGTAAATTTCTCAAACTCTTTTGGATAACGTTTATAGTATGCTGGTCCATGATTTCCCATCTGATGCAGTACTATAAGGATATCTTTGTCTTTATGTGCTGCTATATATTTTCCTAGTCCACTCAACATCCCTATATCTCTACACTCACCATCACATTGAGGATTATTTTTAGCGCTTTTAAAATCTTGATACTCTACTCTATCTGCTACACCTTTTGAATTTGAGTTATTATCTCTCCAGAGAATAGCGATATCTTTTGTATGTTTTAAAACATCTAAAACATTCTCATGTCGTAGTGCTTTTTTATGACTGTAATTACTTCTGTCGAAGATGGAAAACATACACGGCACGGAGTATGCTGTAGATGTTCCACAAGAACTCACATTTGAAAAGTTTATCACACCCTCTTTTTTAAGAAGGGGATTTGTATCTCTTTTGTACCCATTAAGAGAAAATCTATCTGCACGAGTTGCCTCACCTACGACCATTATCACTATTTTTCTCACAGGATTTGTTCTCACAACTTTTGCGTCAAGACCTACCTTCTGTACAACTATGGGGCCACTGTTAAGTGTTTTTGACACATAGTCCCCTATACTATACATCCAGAAAGTAGGATTAGTATAAAAGCGAAGTGACATATGTTCACGGAAAAATGAGGTGTAAAACTGAGAAAAACTAAAGAGCAATATAATAATACTAAATAGAGAAAGGCCTATTGTTTTAAGCTTACTTATTAGCTCGAGACGAAAGGGTCTATACTCTATATTTACCTTATATATAAACAGAGCTGGCAGGATACCAAGGAGAAGAAAATAGATTAACATCCAGAGACTCAAAAGATCTATTGACTCACTTAAGTCAGTCTGCAGAACATTACGTATCATAATGGGATCCATAACAACATGGTAGGTATTCATAAAATAACTTGTCATAGATGAAAGTATTACGGTGATAATAAGAAGAGGTTTTGTTGTGTACTTTGAGCTTAAAAGTGTAAAAAGAAGAATAATAAAAGAGAAGAGAAGCAAAGCTGTAGAGAGTACATAGATAAAGTTCATCCCGCTAAGCGTATATGTGTTAATAACATTCACAAAAAAAGAGTAGTTGTCAAAAAGTAAGTAGAAGAGTGCTACAGCTACTATTAGCTGAGCTTGTGTAAGTGTTTTGATGTTTAAATCCTTAAAAAGTCTGACTCTTAGTTATTATATTTCAAGTACTTCTTACTATCAAAGTAAAAGTTTACTTGTACATATCCTGTTAATGATCTTTCAGCAGTAAAAGCATCTTCACTTCCCTTCTCTCTAAGGCCCCTTACACCCATTTCTATCTCACTATCATCATCTATAGTATAGATAAACCCTCCCTCTAAACCATAATGTGCACCGGAGAGATCCAATCCATTTGAATTGTAGCCTGTATATCCAGCTACTGGTCCTAAGTATACAGAAAGTGTATTATCATCAACTACAGGAACTAAAAAGTCATAAGCTAAAGAGACACTTCCAGCATTTTCATACCCATGTGAACCTCCTCTATACATACCAACTACATATATACGTCCATACTCACCATAAGTGTGTCCAAGTGCAAAAGATCCTACGATACCATCACTGTCTCTATTTTTGTTTAGTGTATCATCTACTTTTAAACTACCATACCCTATTCCAAAACCCATATACGAACCACTTTGTGTAGCAAAAACTGATGAGATAAGAAAGAGAAATAAAACTAATTTTTTCATTTTAGAGACCTTTTGTAAGACTATGTTTTGCCTGAATTATACAAATATAGTCTTACACTAATATAAACTAGAGTTATTCAAAGTGCAATTCTAATGGTCTAGATGCGTCTATGTATCCTATTGCAAACACTTGCTAAAGATATAGTGGCTATGTTTCAAGCAAATAAGAATAATACAAACATTATCAAATTTTTTGACAAATCACTTCAAGAGGTCAAACCATCAAAAAACTCTTTGCAGATACACAGAAATTCTTTTCGATAAAGAGCTTTATGGCATAAATTTTGCTATTATTCTGATATGAAAATATTTTTAATCTCCTTACTCTTTTTTACAAGCATGTTTGCCGCTAACTTTGAAAAAAGTTATTCAGATCTTAATTCTGCCTTAGATAAGCTGGCTCCACGTTTAAGTACAGAGACAAAAGTAACTCTTTACTACCTTATTCTAGCTTCTCATGATAAGATGCTTTCTTCAAGTTCGACAACTAAGCTCGAAGAACACACACTCAAAACACTTGCACAACTTTATGAATCCAATACAAAACTTCAAAAACAAGAGATAGAAAAAATCAGAGCACTTTATAGCAGTATGCTC
>JALWTK010000083.1 GCA_027082875.1 Sulfurimonas sp.
TTTTATTATTAAAATAAAATTTGAGCATATCTTTAATACCATCAAAGGAGTAAATTTCTTTTTTCGAGTAAGTAATACGAGCTACCCAGTTTGGATAGTAGTGCAGATACATCCCACAAACAGGACACTTATCTTCTTTTGTTACAGTTATCTTAGGAAGTTCTGCTATTGAATTTTGCTTATCCCACAAGTAAATTGCTAAGGCTTCAGAGTGCTTTATTGATAATTTTGTACAGATATTTTTATTTTGTATATCGCCAAGTAACTCATCATAACTTCCATACTTTTTCGCATCAAGAGTAGTACAAAGTTTTGCATGAATGAGTTTCCCCATAGGATAGATTTTTTTCTCCTTTATCACTTGAGAGTAAGATGTACTTCCAAAGAGTATAGAGCTAAAAAAGGTAAAAAGGATGAAGAGAGTTTTAAAAATATGCATGGAATTTCCTGCTAAATAATATAAAATTATTTTAGCTAAGAAAGTGTTAAAGAAGTGTTAACAAAAATTAAATTTACATCTTTTTTACTTGTATTATTCAATCCTTAATTAAGGTCATTTTTATGTATTATATAAGAAATCTGCTAAATAACTATCATTTTAGGCAGTTATTTTTTCATAGAACATTAAAAACACACTAGTTCTTTAAGCATAATAGTAAATTTTTTCAATAATCCTTAATTTCATTGCATTTTGTTATATTTTCTAGTAAATCTACTTTTTATTGAAAAATAATTGTTTTTGATAAAATAGTTGTATCTAAAAAATCACTATTTATCAAAAAAAACAATTAAGGTTAAAGTATAATGAAAAAAAGTATTAGTTCAGTTCTAGCAATGATATTGCTAAGTGCAACATTTGTTGGATGTGGAGGAGAAGATAGTAAAAGTGATAATAACAACGATAGTGATAATTCAGCACCTCAAACATTATCTAAATCTTACATAAAGTTTCTTGGAACAGATAAAGAAGATTTTGCTAGGGCGAGTGCTTATGACTCTGCAAACAATTTATTTGTAGTAGGAGACACAAAAGGGTGCATTGTGCATATTACTACAGTTAATGCTGGTGATTTAGATATGTTCTTGAGAAAATTAGATTCAAATGGAAATACTCTTTGTACTTTTCAATACGGAACTACTGGGGAAGATAAAATAAGAGATATAGTAGTCGATAGTTCTGATAATGTATATGTCCTAGGAACAACAGATAGAGACTTTGATGGACAAACTGCAAATGGTAAAAAAGATATATTTCTTATGAAATTCAACTCTTCTTGTGACACTTTTATCTTATCGAAGATGATAAACTCATTGTGGCTGTTGTAGATTTTAGGCATAGACAAAAAGCTTATGATTGAGCACATAACAAAACAGAGCCAATAGTAGTGACTAATAGACCAACCCCAACCCAATTTTCCCCTTCTCTCTATCAACACTTAACACCTCTATCTGCGGTAAAAACTGATTTATTGAAAGTACTTCTAGTGGATGAGAGATTCTTTTTGCACTCATCTTAGAGATATGAATCATCCCGTCATTTTTTAGCCCAATATCTACAAATGCCCCGAAGTCGGTAATATTTCTAACTACACCAGAAACAAGGCTTCCCTCTTTGAGCATAGAGATATCACTAAGTCCTTGCTTAAAAGGAATAGCTGGAAGTTCCGCGCGTGGGTCGAATCCTGGTTTACTTAGCTCTTTTATGATGTCCCTGAGTGTAGCTTCTCCAACTTGAAGCTCTTTTGCTTTTTGTACGATGTTTAAGGAATGTAAATCAAGTCCTTGCAGTTTTTTAGCCACTGCATAACTCTCTGGGTGAACACCACTGTTATCAAGTATATCTTTTGCCTCTTTTATACGAATAAATCCTGCTGCTTGCTCATAAGCTTTTTTTCCTAAACCTTTTACTTTAAACAGTTCACTCTTTTTCTTAAATGCTCCATTTTCATCTCTGTAAGCAATGATACTTTTCGCCATCTTTTCCCCTATGCCGGCTACATGAGAGAGTAGTGCAAAAGAGGCGGAATTGATGTCAACACCTACTCTGTTTACTATGTCAGAAGTCACATCATCAAGTCTTTTTTGGAGCAGTTTTTGGTTCACATCGTGCTGGTACTGCCCTATTCCTAAAGATTTTGGGTCTATTTTTACGAAAGTTGCTAGAGGGTCTCGTACCCGTTGAGCTATGGAGATAGCCCCTCGTATGGTTACATCAAGCTGAGGGTACTCCTCTTGGGCGAGTTTTGAAGCGGAGTAAACAGATGCTCCAGCTTCCGAAACAACTGTGTAGCTGATGTTTGCGCCCTCTTTGGCGTTGAGTGTAGCGAAGAACTCTTGTGTCTCTTGAGAGCCTGTGCCATTACCAATAGCGACACCCTCAATCTTATACTTTTTTATAAAATCTAGTACGATTTTTTTAGATTTTTTATACTCTTTTCTTGGCTGAGTCGGATAGATAACCCAAGAGTCAAGATAGTTGGCGTTTACATCTATGACAGCGAGTTTGCACCCACTCACAAATGCAGGGTCAACACCTAAGAGTACTTTTTTACTCACGGGTGGAGTCATCAGGAGTTGTGCAAGATTTTTCCCGAAGGTATTTATAGCGATGGTATCTGCTTTTTCTTTGAGCTCACTATGCACTTCTCGCTCTAAAGATGGAAGCAGTAAGCGTTTGAGCCCATCACGATATGCCTCAAAGAGCAGCTCCTTTGAGCTTGCAGCATCACGAGGGATTTTATAGCGTTTGATGTTCTCTTCTATTCGCTCTTTGTCTACTGTTATCTTTACGGAAAGCTCTTTTTCTTTTACTGCTCGCATGATAGCTAAGTATCTATGAGAGGGAATGTAAGCTACTTTTTGAGACTCCTCAGCGAGATTCTTATAAACGCCATCTTTTTTAAAGTTCTTTGTCTTTTTAGTCTCAAACACTCCAAATCTTAGCATGGAATTTCGGATAGCCTCACGTTCTCTGGGGTTATCAGCATAGCGTTCGGCTAGGATATCTTGAGCTCCTTGAATAGCCTCATCTACTGAGCCTACACCATTTTTTACAAATCTCTTTGCCTCATTTTTAAAAGCTTCTTTTGAGAGTTTTGCATACTGTAAAGTGTTTGCCAAAGGTGTAAGCCCTAGCTTCATAGCTGCACTTGCACGAGTAGACTTCTTCTCTTTAAATGGTCTGTAGATATCTTCTAAAACGCGAAGTGAATCTGCCTCTACTATAGCCTTTTTAAGACTCTCACTCAGAGTAGCCCTCTCAGCGATAAGCCGACTAACTTCTTCTTTTCTCTGTAAAAGTGCTTGAGTAGAGAGATAAATCATCTCAAAATCTCGAAGCACCTCATCACTAGCCCCACCAGTAAGCTCTTTTCGATAACGAGCGATAAAAGGGATAGTCGCTCCCTCTTCTAAGAGTTTGAGAATGTTTTGGATGTACTCTTGTTTGATCCCTGTTTTTTTCACTAACTCTTCAGAGAGTTTGTGCTTAGTGTCGCTATTTTTTGTCATGATTTTTCTTCAGATTTGATTTTTATAACTGTAAAAAGTTAAGCTCTTTTTTTGCTTTTGCAATATCTTTTTGTATGGCAGTTTTAAGTGCTTCCATTGTTTCAAACTTCTCATTTTCACGAAGAAACAGGACAAATCGGATATCTGCTTTACTCCTACAAAGAACTTCACCATCTAAGATATGCGACTCTATAGCAAAACTCCCATCAGTAGTAGCCCGATGTCCTAAGAAACTCACACTCGGGTGAAAATGCTCTTCATCATCTATGCGAGTGAGTGTAACATAGACACCCTCTTTTGGTGTTAAAAATTTTGGAGCTTCTATGTTTATGGTCGCTACTAACTCTTTGGAGCCTATGCCCTGCCCTTTGATCAGTTTTCCTTCTATCGTGTAGTTATGTCCTAAGAAATCATTTGCACCTTGTATGTCACCTAATTGTAGTTTAGCTCGTATTTTATGAGAGTGTACTGAGTCATTCTTGTGCTTAACTTCATCTATCACCACCACATCACCATCAAACATCTCTTTAAGGTCATTAAAAGAGTAGCACCTATCTTTACCAAAATGAAAATCATAACCAACAACTATCTTTTGCAGTTTTGGAAAGTTAATGAGAAGAAGTTGCATGAAGCCTTCTCCATCAAGATGGCGGATATCTTCGAGCCTAAGATAGACTATACGGTGAGTGGTAAATTTTTCTCTCCCTCTAGCAGGTGTTAAGTTCGCATAGCCTGTTTCTATAACAACGATAGTACCATTTTCGCCAAGCTCATTAAAAAGTGCCTGATGCCCGATGTGCATCCCATCAAAACCACCGATAGCGATAGAAGTTGTTTTTTTCATTACTCTAACCTACTTGAAAAATATTATTTTTTTGAGTCACTGAGAACTCATAGCCAAAACTCAAACGCTGTTGGATGCCACCACGAGCTGAGAGATCAACTACTACACCAAGGTTTTTTGACTCGATACTCTTGTCTATAGTCATATAAATTTCATGGGCAATATCTTCTGCATTAAGTGTCACCGAACGTAGCGAAGTGAGATAGCGTTTAAAACTTAGCATATCAAAACTCTCACCAAGAGATTCAAACTTCACATAAAGACTCCCACGATAAGGCTGTCCACTCTTCGCTAAAAAAAGTAACTCATTGGAACTAAACTCTACTCGTGTATTTTTTTGGATACTTATTTTTTCTAAACTCATTTAGCCAACTCTCACAGGGTTTAGATTTGCATTTATAAAGCGGTGTTTCTCTATCTCTTTGTATTTTTCTTGCTCATTTGAGTAAAAAAAACGAGGGTGTATACTTATGTTGCCACGAGGATAAAAAAGCCCTGTTATCTCTAAATACTTTGGCTCCATAAGTGCGACTAAATCTTTACCGATTTTATTTACCACATCCTCATGAAACTCGCCATTGTTTATAAAAGAAAAAAGATAGAGCTTCAAGGACTTACTCTCAACCATTTTCACATCTGGAATATAGTTGATAATAAGAGTGCCAAAGTCTGGCTGGTTGGTGATAGGACAAAGTGAAGTAAACTCATCTGCGTTTAGTGTAACCCAGTAGTCATTTCCCTGATGAGCATTCTCAAATGTCTCTAAAAGTGTAGCATCATACTCATACTTATAATCAGTACTCTCTGAACCTAGTTTTGATAACTCTTCTTCTCTTTTCATACTCGATCATCACCTTAATATTTTATAGCATTATAGCAAGATAATCTATACTCTTTTTATCTTTAGTCCCAAACTAGTTTAGAAAATTCATAATACTTTCGTACGTTCCATCAAAACTTTTACCACTGATCTCAGTATTGGATCTATCTGTGTATTTTTTGAGTTAACATTTATATTTTGTTCTCTTAAATTAGCTTTGAGTTTTGTCTCTTGATTAATCAAGTACTCTAAATCAGTATATGTTGCACTATTTGCATCTATAATTGCATTGAGATTTATTTTAGCCCTTTGCTTTTTTTCCTTTAGATGTAACAATGTCTTTTTCGCTTCTTCAAATTTTTTTAATGCTTTTAAATACTCATTTGAACTTTTACTTGCATTTGATAAATATTTAAACTCTGATTCAATGACTGAATATTTTTTTTCGAAATCTTTAATATTTATATTAATCTTTTCTATTTCTTTTTCAAAAGCTTCTTTTCTTGGTTGTACATGTGCTAAATCCTTTTTTAACTCTTCTATTTTTGTATTGTTTTCAAGTAGTTTATGTTCATACTCTTCTTGTTTTTTCTTTGTATTCATCCATAGATTACAGATACCTATGAGACTTGCATTGTTCCACTGCTGACCATCTTCTGTTTCTAAAGAAGGTACCTTATGCTTTACATTGTTAATAAGCACTACATTTCCATTATAGTAAAGCAAAAAATTATTTGCATTGACATCTTTTTCATAAATACATTTAATCAGTTCTATTGCCATAATTTCATGAATCTTTTGAAAATTCTTTCTCATTATGTAACCTGTAACACCTAA
>JALWTK010000084.1 GCA_027082875.1 Sulfurimonas sp.
GGATATGATGATGCAGTATAATGAAACGACAGACCTTGGTTTAGAGTTTGGCTATAGAGAGACCTACTTTAACATCAAAGGTGGTGATGTGGCTAATGTTGGCGGTAGTATGGATAATGCAGGTGTTTTTGTAGGATTTGTTGGCCACTTTAGGTAAGTGGTGTTTGAGCGAGGATTAACCCGCTTTTGGTAGTCCAAACTTTTGGGTTACCATCTCACCTTCCTCATTAAAGAAAAGATAATAAAGCATATCTTTCTTTACAGAGAGACCTGCTAAGAAACGGAGTGCTAAATTTGCTTGAAGTGAAGCTATATGCATCACTATTGGTGCCGCTATTCCTGCGGGTGTCTTTTTTACTATCTTAAATGCATCGTTAAATGATGACTCATCAATAAAACAGACTTGACCATGAAAAGCTTCCACACTTCCATAGAGCCACGGCATTTTGATACTTTTTGCATAGGTGTTGATATCTCCACGAGTTGGAAGGTTATCAGTCGCATCAATGATAAGATCTACTTCTATACCTTTTTGGGACCATGCTTTAAAGTCACAGTTATGGGCAATAGCTTTTGTGTAAGGGCATCTTGCCTCGATAAGCTCTGCGTTTATAAGGGCTTTGTTCTTTCCCTCATCACCGACTTTAAAAGCTATCTGTCTATGGATATTGTGCAGGCTCACTTCATCAAAGTCTATCATATGAATCTCACCGATTCCACTCGCTCCTAGAGCAAACGCGAGAGAAGAGCCTAGTCCACCAGCACCAACTATAGCTATCTTTTTATTTTGAAGAGATGCTTGTGTCTCTTCGCCCCAAAGTTGTACCTGTCTGTGAAAATATTGCATCATGATTTTATCCTTTTGTTTATAGCTTCATTAAATCCCCAAGATCGTCGTGCATGAACTACATCTCTATGGTTCATATCAACTATCATGAGCTCTTCTTTATTTCCAAGGTGTTCGAGTATCTCACCATGTGGTGAGGCAAGAACAGAGTCTCCATAAAAATGCCATGAGAACTCACTATCTTGGTACTCTCCTATTCTGTTTGCTCGTAAGATATAGCAGTTGTGTGTAAATGCACGTGTTGCTATAAGTGCTTTCCATCGTTCATAAGAGTCAAATGTCGCGACACTTGGTACTAATATACAGTCAACTTTTTTACTCTTAAGTGTGGCAAATATTTCATCAAAGTGCAACTCAAATCCATTCAAAACAGCAAATTTAAAATTATCTACACTAAATACCATTGGAGTTTGAAGTTCTGTAGTTGCATTTGCAAAAAACTTTTCCTCATTCCAGTGTGCATAGTTGATAAGTAATTGCTGTTCATAGTAGGAGGTAGAGGAGGGTGCAAACTTCGCTATAGTTTTATAGAGCTCTTTTTTCTTGACTATAATTATTGGTGCAACTATAGTCATCTGATAAGTAGATGAAAGTTCTTTGAGTACCTTTATCTGATGCACTGCTTGTTCTTTTATCATACTCAATGACATACTCTGGAGCTCTTTAAAAAAAGGGTTGAGCACATACTCTCCAAGGAGCAGTACTTTTACATCTTTTTTATGTGCAATTCTTATGTGATTGTAGAGCTTTGTAGAACTCATTCCCTGTGCGTTTAACTGAAGAACAGCAGCTCTCATCTAGCTTGCTTTTATCTCTTGGATTTTTATCTTTGCATCTTCGAGAATCTTCTGTGCATCTTGAAGCTCTTTCATTCCAGCCTCATAAGCTTTCACACTATTTTCAAGTGTAATCTCTGGACTCATCAGAGTTTCTAATGTCTTTTTTGCATTGTCTAGTTTTGTTTCAAAGTTTATCTTAGCCATTGAGTATATCCTTTACATAGGTGTCAAATTTTTCTAGCTCTACAAGAAAGGCATCATGACCGTAGTCACTCTCTACATCCATGTAGCTAAAGTTTGTTTTTTTGATGTTTGCAAGAGCATCTGCTATCTCTTTCATCTCAAAGTTTTTAAAGAGCAGATCATTTTTAAAGCTGATGAGATGCAAATCGGCAGTAACACGAGTGAGTGCTTCTTCAAGTGTATCAAAGCCACGAGAAAGATCGTAGATATTGATAGCTTTTGTGATGTAGAGATAGGCGAGGGGATCAAACCACTTACTAAAGTTTGCACCATTATACTCTAGATAAGACTCTACTTGAAACTTTCCAAAAAGTTCATAGAGTCCATCTGTACGTTTATACTCACGTCCGAATTTTTCTCGCATAGATTCATGAGAGAGAAAGCTAATATGTCCTGCCATACGACCAACAGCCATACCTGATAAGCCCTGTTCTTTAAGTACTTCAGGATCATAATAGCCTTGTTTAAAGTCTGGATCTTTGAGTATTGCCTCTTGTGCGACCTTGTTAAACGCGATAGCCCATGGCTGTGTTGCATGTGTTGCGGCAAGAGAGATGATTTTTTTTGCAAAGTTTGGGTAGTGGATGGCAAACTGAAGTGCTTGCATACCGCCCATGCTCCCACCTACAATAGCTTCAACTCTATGGATATCAAGACGGTCAAAAAGTATGCGTTGTGCTTTTACCATATCTTTTATACTTACGACTGGAAACTTGTAGCGGTACTCATCGTGGTAGGGGTGTCTAGTAGACATTGGACCAGTGGAGCCAAAGCAAGAGCCTATGACATTTGAGCAGATAACGAAGTACTTGTCTGTATTGAGTGCTTTACCACTCCCTATAAAACCATCCCACCAACCAGGCTTATTTTCATCTTCATAAAGACCTGCTGCATGGTGGCTTCCAGTGAGGGCATGACAAACTACTATAACATTACTCTTGTCGTCATTTAGAGTTCCATATGTTTCATAAGTGATATCATAAGGCTCTAAAATACGACCACTCTCTAAGTAGAGTGGATTTGTAAAATGCTCAGTATGTGTTTGCAGGTTTAGTGACAAGGTTGCTCGCTCCGTAAAATAATAGTGTTATTTTACCATGAATGGCTTAAAAGCATATATTTTTGCTTTTCCTTAAGCCTCAAGTGCCTGCTTTATATCAGCAATAAGGTCACTACTTGACTCTAATCCCGCCGAAATACGTACAAGACCAGCAGGAACGCCACACGCATCTAGTTCATCCGGAGTGAGCTGCTGGTGAGTTGTTGAAGCTGGGTGAGTGATGATAGACTTTGAGTCACCAATGTTTACTACTAAAGAGTAAAGTTCAGTAGCGTTTACTATCTTCGTAGCACTCTCTAGTGAGTCTACTTCAAAGCTAAGAAGTCCACTGCAAAGACCATCTTGAAAATACTTCTGTGCATTCTTGTAGTTACTATTTGACTTGAGTCCTGGGTAGTTTACTTTTTTGACTTTTGGATGTGCTTCAAGAAACTCTGCTAAAGCAAGGGCATTTTTAGAGTGCTCCTTCATGCGAAGAGAAAGATGCTCAAGTCCTTGGATAAAGAGCCATGAGTTAAATGGTGAACTTACTGCTCCGATGTCGCGAAGAAGTGAAAGACGAGTACGAAGTGTAAATGGAGGTAAACCTACATCCACATAAACAAGACCATGGTAAGAAGCATCTGGTTCGTTAAAGTGTGCATAGCGAGGATTTGCTCTGAGTTTTTCGATGAGACCCTTACGTTCGACTAAGATTCCACCGATAGCAAGTCCCTGACCAGTTGTGTATTTACTTGCACTATGAACTGTTACATCAGCACCATGTTCAAAAGGGCGACATAAAACAGGGGTAGCCACGGTATTATCTACTACAGTTAAGATACCGTGCTTGTTAGCGATTGCAGTTATGGCTTCGATGTCTGCAACATCTATGCTAGGGTTAGTTAAAGACTCAAAAAAGATGACTTTTGTTTTCTCATCTATGAGTGCTTCAATCTCACTAGGGTTTTGCACATCAAAGTATCGAGACTCTATGCCAAAACGCTTAAAAGTATGTGCAGTCTGTGTTAAACTTCCACCGTAGAGCTGTTTTGCACAAACTATGTTATCTCCAGCTTCAGCTGCATTTGCGATGGCAAAGAAAATAGCACTCATACCACTACTTGTAGCGATTGCAGCCTCTCCACCCTCAAGCTCAGTAAAACGCTTCTCAAAAACATCTGTTGTTGGGTTGTTGAGTCGCGTGTAGATATTTCCTAATTCTTTAAGTGAAAAGAGATTAGCTGCATGTTCGACATCACGAAACTCATAAGCTGTACTCATATAAATAGGTACTGCCATAGTCCCTTGTGTGTCTTTTTCATAGCCTGCATGGAGTGCTGTTGTTTGTAAATCCATAGTTTTTTCCTTTATTTAATATTTAATATTTCATCTTTTGTAGCTTGTAAAAACTCTAAAATATTGTTTTGGTAAGAGAGTGTATCTTCATCATGAGTGAGTAGTGTCAGTGGTTTAAGAGCTTTTATATCTATTTTTTTTGCATAACGCGGCACAATTTTAAGTTCATGTAAAATAGTGCTGATAAGGTTGTCTATATTGAGTCCATTATTATCTCTTACTTTTTGTACTAGCTCTTTTGTAGAGATCATTAGCAGATTAGCTCTATCTGTATCACCATTGTAGATATTCATAGCAATATCTTTAACAACTATAAAGTTTTCTACCTTAGCTTCTTCATTTGCTGAAATAACAAGTGCAAAGATCTTCGCTCGGAACTCTAAAGAACCATGGTGATGCACAAAAAATTCACGAAAAGCACTGAAAAAATGGTGTTTTATCCTAAAACTGAGTCGCATTTATATTCCTTAGTGCATATTATACAATGAAACGCTATAATTGCGAATAATTTTAATAGAGGATTTTTTATGGGTAGAGCATTTGAGTATAGAAAGGCATCAAAACTAAAAAGATGGGGAGCAATGTCAAAGCTGTTTCCTAAACTTGGAAAGGTTATTACACTAGCAGCAAAAGAGGGTGGAACAGATCCAGACTCAAATGCAAGACTCAGAACAGCTATCTTAAATGCGAAGTCTGAAAATATGCCAAAAGATAACATAGAAGCAGCTATTAAACGTGCAAATGCGAAAGACACTGCAAGTATGTTAGAGGTAAACTTCGAGGGCAAAGCACATCACGGAGTACTAATTTTCATAGAAACAATGACAGATAACAACACTCGTACAGTAGCAAATGTAAAAAATATATTGGTGAAAAACGGGGCAGATTTACTTACTAAGGGCTCCTTAGATTTTATGTTTTCACGAAAAGCACTTTTTGAGTTTGATCTTAAAGAAGATATGGATATAGAAGAGTTAGAGCTTGAACTTATAGATGCTGGACTTGAAGAGATAGAAGAGGAAGATGGTGAGTGCCTTGTTACTGCAGACTATACAAGCTTTGGAACTCTGCATGAAGCATTAGAGGGTATGGGTATCGAGGTGAAAAAAGCGACACTAGAGCGTATTGCAAACACACCAGTTGAGATAACACCAGAGCAGCATGAAGAGATAGATAAAATTCTTGAGAAGTTAGAAGATGACGAGGATGTGCAGAAAGTTTATACAAACTTAGCATAATTTTTTTATGAAATATATTACAGATATTTCAAACCATACATTAGAAGTTAAGCAATCAAAATTTATTGCTTGGCTTACCCCCTACGATAAATATCAAGAGACACTTCAAAAACTTAAAAATGAACATCCAAAAGCAAGACACTTCGTAACTGCCTTTCGCTATCTAAATGAATATGATCAAGTAGTCGAGCACTCAAGTGATGATGGTGAACCAAAAGGTACTTCTGGAAAGCCCTCTCTTATGGTATTACAAGGCAAAAAACTTATTAATAGTGCTGTTATTATTGTCCGTTATTTTGGTGGTACAAAACTTGGAACTGGTGGACTTGTTAGAGCTTATAGTGAGGCTGTTAATCTTGTGATCAATGAAGCTGTTTTTAAAGAGTATAAAAAAGAAGTTTTTATGAGCATAGAGATAGAGTATAGTGATGTACGTTTTATAGACTATGAGTGTGAAGCTTTTGGAGTGAGTGTTTTAGAAAAGAGTTTTGAGAGCAAAACAGTATATAAGATAAAAGCAGATGAGAAGAGTATGGAACTTTTTTTACAAAAAGCACAGAGAGTTATAAAAACTCTCTAAGTCCTACCTTGAACTGCATTACCCATATCCCACATTGGTAAGAAAATACCGAGTGCTAAAAGTATAACCATAGCTGCAATAAAAAAGAGCATAATAGGCTCAATAGCCTCACTTAGACCATCAATAATAGCATCAAAACGCATCTTATAGTACTCCGCGACTTTTTGAATCATGGCATCAAGTGTACCACTATCTTCACCAGCCCGAACCATTTGTAAGATCATGTTTTCAAAAAGCTCTGTTTCTTCAAGACCTTTGTTAAGTGCCCCACCTTTTTCAACAACACCTCGAACTGAAAGTAGTTTTGCTTTCAGTGGTAAGCTGTCAATCATTTCAATCGAAGTGTCAAGTGCTTCGGCAATAGGAATACCAGCACGAATAAGTTCTGAAAAAACAAGTGTAAATCTGCTGAGTGTAGAGAATTTGATAATATTTTTCATTATGATCATACGAAGTAGAACCTTATGCCATCCAAAACGAAATTGTTTATTATTATTCAGCATGTATTTAAAAGCCATGACTGCTGCAATAATGGATAGTATGACATATGGACCGTAATTAACTAAGAGGTCAGAGAGTGTCATAAGTATTATAGTAGGAAGAGGAAGATTAGCACCTAATTGCTCAAAGATCTCTTTAAACTGTGGTACAACATAGGTAAGAAGTACACTAAATGCTACCGCCATAGCAATCATAACATTTCTAGGATAGGCCATTGCTTTTTTAAACTTTACTATATTTGCACGAATTTCTTCAAGCATATTTGCAAGAGAGTATAGTGCTTCATCAAGATTACCTGTTTTTTCACCGAGTTGCACCATTGCAATAGTTAAGTTTCCAAGTTCAAAGCGAAAGTTTTCCATAGAGTCAGAGAGTGAATGTCCAGAGTTTATATCATCAGCGAGTTTAGAAAAAACAGTTTTTAAGGAGTGATCATCTGTAGCACCTGCGATCTCATTTAGTGAGTCATTAATCGAAATACCAGCATTAGTCATAACTGCGAGTTGACGAATAGCAGCAATAAGACCATCAGGTTTGATTTTCTTCTTTTTAAAGTTTTTTAATAAATTTGTTTTGAAACGTTTCATCTGCTCTTCAAGAGGTTCTTTTGATTCAACAACTTTAATAATAATACCGTTGTATTTTAGTTTGGCAAAACCATTTGCTTCTTTCTTATTTTCAGCATAGAAGCCAAACTCTTCTTTTTTACCCTTTGTTAAGACTGTCGCTATAAAGTACATCATCCTTTTGCCACCTTTAGTATCTCTTCAATACTTGTAATTCCATCAAGTGCTTTTTGAACACCATTTTGAAAGAGGTCTATAAAACCATCTTTTTTGGCTTGTTCAAGCATAGTGTCTTTTCCTGCACCCTTAGCGATAAGTGTTGAGAGTTCATCCGTCACAGTTAAAACTTCACAAATCATTTCTCTCCCCATGTAGCCACTATCACCACACTCTTTACAACCACTCCCTTTATAAAACTTTGCACCTTCTGGGACTATACCGTCTATCTCTTCTAAAACAGTTGCTGAGAGTTTTTCTTCTACTTTACAGTGTTTGCAAATCTTACGAACAAGACGCTGTGCTTGAATAGCTACGAGTGCTCCTGAGATAAGATAGTGCTCAATTCCCATATCTGCCATACGAGGAATAGCTGAGATGGAATCGTTGGTATGTAAAGTTGAAATAACCATATGTCCTGTAAGTGCCGCTTTAATTGCAATCTCTAGTGTCTCTTGGTCACGAATCTCACCAATCATAATCTTATCTGGATCCTGACGTAGGATAGAGCGAAGTGCATCTGCAAAGGAGAGACCTACTTTGGCATTTACTTGTACTTGCTGAATAAGGTTCATTCTATACTCAACAGGATCTTCGACTGTAATGACCTTGTCTTCTACATTTCTAAGTTCATTAAGAGCACCGTAGAGTGTAGTTGTCTTACCAGAACCAGTGGGTCCAGTGACTAAAATAATTCCATATGGAGCTTGTAAGCCTTTGAGTAGTCTTTGATAACTCAGGTGATCCATACCCGCATCTTCAAGTTTTACGAGTGCTTTTTCTTTGTCAAGTACACGCATAACGATAGATTCACCATAAAGAATAGGAAGGGTAGATATACGGAAGTCATATTCACGAGAACCAACAGCAGTAGAAAAACGTCCATCTTGAGGCTTCCTCTTCTCTGTAATATCCAAGTTTGCAAGAAGTTTCAATCGTGAAGCTAGAGGAGGGTAGATCTCTTTTTCAAAGATAAAAGTTTCAATAAGTTTCCCATCAACACGAGCACGAACAACACAGTTCTTCTCAGTAGGTTCTATGTGAATATCACTACCACGGTTGTTAATACAAGTTTTAAGCACTACATCAATCAGGAGTAAAATAGAAGAAGCCTCCTGTTGTTCCTCTATAGAACTAATAGAATTAAGCTCATCTTTAATCTTTTTTACAAGGTCTTTGACACTATCTTTGAGGGCAATTTTATGTAGATAAGAACTTATCTGTTTTTTTGTACTTAGTGCTGTACGAACAAGCTTTTTTGGAAACAGTCTCTGTATAGACTCCTGAGCATCTATGTTAAGTGGGTCATTAAATGCTATAGTCACATACATATCATCCATAGATACAGGAATAGCATTGAACTTTTGGAGTTGTGCCAGCGGGACTCGACTTGTAAGGTTATAGTCCATATCTATAGAGTCTAAGTCTATAAATGCAAGGCCTAACGTTTCTGAAAGTTTTTCTAAAACATCTTTTTCATGGATATAATCATAATCATCAATTATGGAAAGATCATAAATACCGTCACGTACTTGGTGCACAATAAAACGAGTGAGCCTATCCATGGTCATAAAGCCAGAGAGAGTAATATCACGTAAGACTAAGTTTTCATCAACCCCCTTTGCTAAGAGTCTTTCTACTTGCCCTTTCATGATGGATCCATTAGCGAGTAAGTCAGTTGTTATTCTGTCCACAATTCTCTCCTACCAGTACACATGGCGTTTTATAGTTATTGTATCATAAAACTCTTCTATTACTATTTTATCAAGTTTGTAATCTCTTGAAATATAAAGCTTATATGTAAGCTTATCATCATTTGGATCTTCAAAAAGATAAAAAGCACGAGGCTCATGCTTTTCTAGTTTTGCATAAAGATCAAAGACACGAGAGAGTACATAGTCTGTTGTTGGTAATCTAAATGCAGAGAGATCATAATTATCTACAAGAGCATGGTATAGAAGTTTTTTTTGCATTAATATCACTGCAAAGTATGCTGAGTTAGCACGAGACTCTTCTGAAAACTTCAAAACAGCAACGGGTACAGCTAATCTATCTATATAGTCAGATTTTAAACATGCAAATGCGTAGAGAGAGACAAACTCTTCATCTTGTTTATGTGCTTTGAAGTTGTCAAATCCCTGTTGACAGACATCTTCAAATTTTTCATTTTGATAAAGATTGAACATATCCTGTTTTATGTCTGCATAAAGTGAGATAGTAAGGAAGAGTAAAAGGGCTATTTTCATTTGAATTTTCCTGAAATTATTTCATCTAGTAATATCTGTGCACTATTTGAGTGACTTTGGTGGATATACTGCTTTAATGTTTTTATGGCTTTCTTCTTTTCACCAAGCTTTACAAGTGATTTAGTAAAAATAATCCAACTCACCTCTATATCTTGATTTATCTGGTTTGTAATCAGGGCATAATTATATGCCTGTCTATAGTCACCAAGTTCATAATATTTCTTTGCTACAAAGAGACTAAGTGCTGGATTGTTGTTCTTTTTAAAGCGAGAAATAATTTCAGCAATATCATTATGAGTATTTTTATGTGTAATACTTATTTTTTTTACTGTTTCAATTTTAGGATGTTCTACATGTTGTATATCATCGCGAACAACTGTAACAGTAGGTGCTTTTATCTGAACATCATTATTCTCATTAGTATGCTCATTCTTATAATAGGGTTGTTGATCTGTCTGCATCTTTTTCATAAAGCCTAGAGAGGGGGAAAGGATTACCTTATTTGTAGATCTGGGTGAAGGTATTATCTCTTTTTGTACCTGTGGAAGTTCTTTTTTCTGTGTAAGAACTTTTTTCTCGACTTGCGGTTGTTTTGGCTTGAGTATCACTTGAGGTTTAGGACTAATAACCGGGGCTTTAATCGGTGTAATATTCTTAGTAATTGGCGTAGATGGTTCTCGTAAAAAAACAAAAAGGCTAAGGAATATCACACTTACACTGAGAACAATAGCAAGATACGGAAGGTAGGATTTTATTTTATATCTTAACCAGCGTTGTTCAAGTTCGTGGAGATTAAGCATCTATAAGTCCTGTATGTATTGCTGACATTTCTATTAGTTTATTAGGAACCTGATCTGTTCTTATATTTGAAAGTCTACTACTTTTTTCATAAAGAGAATAGAGGTCAAAAAGTGTATAGAGAAGCTTGTTTGTATCACGATAGTTTCCATTTGTAATTTTATGGATACGATTGACAGATTTATTTGTAAACATATTTGCACTGTCGAAACAATTCGCTTTCATCAGTTTTTTTTGAATATAAATTTTCAGTTCGCTACTTGAAGCATTTTCAAGTTCGATAGTTTCCCAAATTCTTGTTTGAAAATGTTCCTTTGCTATAATATCTTCTTTTTCTGTTTTATGTAAAGTGATAACAAACTTTACTGTTCTAGTATCAGAGAGAAGACGTATTTTCTCCATAAGTACATCAGAATAAAGTTGTGCTTCGTCTAAAAGAACAACAGGTGTCTCCTGAAACTCTTTTTTCTCAACGATTTTCATAAACTGTGTAAAGTTTAATTCACCACTATATCGGGTACCAAAAATATCTTGTGCTAATGTTTTATAAAATTCACTCTCATCTAAAATAGGAGTTTTATAAAGAAAGATAGATTGTGTAGATGATAGATCTGTATGTAGTTTGTTGAGGAACATACTTTTACCTGTTCCTGGTTTTCCATAAAGAAGAATCATTTTTAGAGGTTTTTTGATAGAGTCTTTTAAAGATTGGTAGATACTTGAAACACGATCAAGTTGTACATAATCTTTTGCATTTACAATATCTAAGAAAACATCTTTAGAATTTACGAAGATACTGCTCATATATATGCTATCCTACTCGCTATCTTCGTCTTCTTCTTCAAGAAGTCGTTTAGGTACTTTGATACCAACTTTATCAGCATTTTTAACTGTTAAATTATCAGTTTGCTTTGTATTTGACTGGCGCTCTTTCATAAGCATATCATCTGTCATCCCTTCGTAGCCTAAGTCACTTAGTGAAATGTCATTATTTGATTTATGAATAATATGTGGTTCAATAATAATAACTAACTCTTCAACTTGTTTGACTTTCTCTTCATATTTAAAAAGATTGCTAATAAGTGGAATATCTCCAAGAATAGGTACTTTATTGGAATTTAATGTATTTCTAGTGTTAATTAAGCCACCTAAAATAATTCTGTTACCATCTTTTACTGTAACAACAGAAGAGAGTTGACGGCGATTTAAATCGGGTGGCATAGTTCTTTGTGAATTATCTTGTGCTGAGATATCAGTTGTAGTCTCAGAGAGCGAAGGGTTTATTTTGAGTGTAATTGTTTTATCATCAGATATCTCTGGTGTAATAGTTAAAAGTACCCCTGAGAATACAGATTGTACATTTTCATTAGAACTCTGTGCCCCTGCTCCTGCACCACCTGCTAGAGTTTCAGTACTAGTAAGTTTATAGAAATATTCTGTACCCGCAGTAATTAGTGCTGGCTGGTTATTAAGTGTAAGTACTTTTGGATTTGAAATAGAGTTTACATTTCCCTGAGTTTGTAAAAATTTAATAACTTCCTTTAAAGTCGCTTTGCCTTTTACATTAATTATATTGGCAACACCATGGATAGCATCTGCTGCAATAGCTGTTGTTGTAGCACCTGTCCCATCAAATGTATCAACATTATCATTTCTAATATGGTTAATAGATACATCAAAGTTCTGCAATGCATAGAGTTGTTTCCAATCAATACCTGTAGTCTTGCCCTCATTCATAGTTACAGAAAGAAGTTGTACATCTATGAGGACCTGAAGTTGTACTTTATCTTGTACTTTCTTAAGATATGATTCAAAGCGCTTCATCTGTTTAGCAGTTGCTGTAACAGTAATAAGCCCAGCATTTTTATTGATGATAGGGGGCTTTGCTTTATATGTATCTGTAGGACGATTAAGAATACTTTGAAATTCTGTGTCAAGGGCTTCCCAAAATTTTACTTCATCGGTACTTTCAATTTTAATTCCAGTTTGTGCTCCTGGCATACCTGCTCCAGTACGACCACCAGCACCACCAAGTCCACCAGTTGATCCACCACCAAGTCCACCAGTTGATCCACCAGCTAATGATCCTGATGCTGATGAATTTGAACTAAGTGTTACATCTGTACTTCCCTTGCTCTTTCTTTGAGAAAGGATGTAGTCTATTTCAAATACTTTTGTAGTAAGGTAAGAGATTTTAAGTAGGTTGTTCTCTAATGTATATGATAAGTTGTTTTCTAATAGAATAATATCAAGAACTTCATCAATAGTTAAATTCTTTAAATTTGTCTTATTAAGGGATGATTGTAAAAACTTTTCCGCATTTGGATCTGTGACAATAATGCTAAAGCCACACTCATCACTAAGTTGATCTACAAAATCAATAATTTTAGTATCTTTTGCTGAACTAATACTAAATAGTTCATAAGAACAGTCAGCAAAACTACTGGTTGAGAGAAGAAGTGCAAGAAGTGTTGATTGGATTGATGTTTTTAAAAGTTTCATTTTAAATCCTACTTATTTTAGAAATTTTATTGTTTTACTACGACTTTTTGTTGAAAGTAGTAGCTGTTTTTTGTTTTTTGTTAACAGAACAGAGTTAAATGTGAGCTTACGAATGGTATACCCATTCAGAGTATCTCCAAGCTTATACCACTCACCACTAATCATAACCGAGTTATTCATAATAGCACCTAGAGAGAGAACTTTTTTAACTACTTGTTTCTTTTTTGGTCTAACTGAAGCAGTTGTTTTTGAAGGAATTTTCCTACTAATCTTGCTCTTATTCTCTTTATTAATATCATTTCCATTTCTATTTTTTGCTAAAAAAATAAAGGGGTCTTTTATATGTGAAATCTCTCTAGAGTGTACACCAGAACGCGGAGGCTTAATAGCTTGTACTTGTTCATCTACCCAAGATAATTCATCACTAAGTAGTACGGTGCTTAGAATGACTGATAAACTTAATAGTATTGGTTTCATTAGTATGTAATCCCCCAAACTGAAATATTTAAGTCGCTATTTAATTTATTTTGTGCTTTAATGCTTAGATCATGTATATCTACAACAAGATCACTCTGTTCTAGGGAGTTGATAAAACGAAGAGTGTTTTTATAGTCTCCTGATGTGCTTATTGTTATATCAAGAATATGCCCAAAATGCTTTCCTTTTGCAGCATAAGTGTTAGTAAATGTCTTGATTTTCATATTGTACTTCTGTGCATTTTTGGCAATAGAGTCAAGATATTCACCCCAAGTTCTTTCATCATAGATGAGAGATGAGATAGTCTCAATTTTACTTTTGATATATGCATTCGTGTCTTTATTCTTTACGACTCTTGTATTGATCTTTGTGATTTCTGCATTGAGTGTAATGATTTTAGATTCTGGATTGATCTGTAAAAATCTTTCATCACTGTTGATTTTATTATTAAGCTGTGCTACACTTGCTCTTGTGGACTCAAATTCTTCTACCGAACTATCCCAAAAGAAGCTATAGGCAAAAGCAAAAATTCCAGCAACTATCATAATATAAATCATATAGATGTCTTTTTGAGTCTTTTGAGAAAAAGCAGCATCTATACTATGCAGATAGTCTTCAATATTTATTTTAGGCATGGATGTTTTCATAATAAATTCACCTTCAACTGAGAAAAGTAGACTTTACTTTCATCATCATATGAGATCTTGTCTAGCTGAAACTTAAACTCTTTTTCATGATGTTGCGTCAAAAAGTGCACAAGTTTAGTTATTTTTCTATCTTGAGAAGAAACTAAATCTAGATTAAAAGTTTTAGTAGAATTAGATTCACTATAATTGAGAGATTCTACCTTCACACCAAATTTATTAAGATCCTTTGTAAGTAGCGTCAATATTTTGGCTTTCATAGGATAGTTCACTTTTACATCGTGAATTTTAATAAGTGTAGATTTTTTTTCTATATACTCTTTCTTTTCAAGCTTAAGGAGTGATAGAGCTTTTAACTTATCAGCTTGTCTATTTCTAATAGTTGATTCTCTAGTTATTTTAATATTATGCACTTCTTTATACTGCTGTTTGAGTAAGTCTTCTCGTATCATCTGGGAGTGATTAAGAATCCAGTAAGTGACAGGATAAGCAAAGGCCAAGACAAAAGATGCAAGTGTTAAAAGAATGAGTTTACCACTTTCTCGTTTTACAAAAGCGGGTGGTCTATGATATTTTGTAAAATTACACTCATACTTATCAAGCTCAGAGACTGTAGTATATATATGCATAAGTGAGTGAAGTTGATCTATATAGACATCATTACTTTCAAATCCATAATCAAACTCAAACTCACTAGACTTGATATTTAATTCAACTTCGAGCATCTCATCTAGTTTTGTAACAGTATCAACTTGTGAACCAATATATACATGCTCAAATTTTTCAATTTCAAAAGCACGTTTTGCATAGGTGAGAATATCATTTACATTTGCAAACAGTTCTTTATAAAGCTTGATAAAGTACTCTTTATAGTTACTTTGTGTCTCTTTTAAATTTTCTTTGGAAAGAAAGTCTAAAAAACTTTGATACTCTATACGTTCTCCAAAAAGTTCACAAAATCGCTCATGCATCTCTTTAAGAGAATGTTTAATAGATTTTGTATAAATAAACTCACGATCACCATATATAGTAACAAAAGCATCATTCTCTTGAAAGTATATAAAACAGTGTACACCACTACTATCAATAATCTCTTTTGCATAGAGAGACTTAAGAAGAAGTGGAATAGGGATGATTACATCAAGGTATTTTATTTTTTCAACTGGAGGTACAAATGTTTGTGCAATATCTAAAGGATCTACAATAAAGACATGAAAGTGACGATTTTCTTCATCAAGATTTTGGAATGTTTCAATATACTGAATCTGATACTCTACTGCATTGTCAAGTGCTAATTCGGAGTATGCTTTTGTATTAATAGCATCATAAAGATCTTCATCCGGAATATTTTTACTTATCTCTATCTGTGCATTAATAAATTCTCTTGTGTTTAAGTAAGAGATGGCGAACTGATCTTTAGAAAAAGCAGGTTCTTGAGTTGGACTTAAGAAGCTTGATATTCCATTGACATATGTGTCATTATATGGATTAACTGATATTACACTAGAGAAAGAGTGTTCTGCTGTTTTACTCATAAACTATAATCCTATTTAAAATGAACCATTAACATGGAACAAAATTCATCTTTTTTATAAAACTCAATTCTATAGACTTTATGCGCTCTATCAACTGAATAGCTTTTCTTGAGCTGATCAAGTGAAATAGTAATATTGCTTTCATCTATATGTCTTTTAGCTTGGTAACCAATAATATTGACACGTAAATCTTTACTTTTAATAACTTTAAAATCGGCATTTACATTAAAATCTAAACTATTTGAAAAAGAAATTTCTTTTCCATCAACAATAAAGTTTAATTTTCTTTGGCAATTTTTAGCAAGTTTAAAATACTGAGGCTTTAATGTGGTAACTTTTTTATTACCTATAAATACTTGGTATTTTCCCTTGATTTTCTGCACCATACCCAATGGATTTGAAAATGTAAATTCATTATTGTTTGATTTTATCGGAATATAGCTTAAAGATTTTTTTATATCTGTTAAATTTAGTAAAATATTACTATTTATGCTCAATGTACCGTAATCCTTGATGATTTTAGCAATATTTTTTTCAGTAAAATTAAAATCTCTTATAAAAGTAATTCCCATAATCTTCATATACTCTTCTATAGCTAAAAGTTGATAAAAGACTTTTTGACTTAAGCTTGAGAGGTTTTTACTTGTCTCAATAGCGAATGCAGGTTTATTATGTCTTACTGCAAAGTATGTAAGAGAGAGTTGCATAGCTTTGTCATCAAGTTTAGTATTTGTATTCTTAACATTAAATGTGTGGTGTTTATGAAGTAGTTTTTTATTAACACCCTCTTTTACACTCATAGCGATATCATTTAAACAACTAAAAGGCTGTTTTTTGCTTAAGTTACATTGATCAATTACACATGTTTGTCCCCATGCTTTTGGATTGTAGATACTGTTTTGATTCTTTTTTCTATAAAAACCATGACCATCATGAAGATTAAGCACAAGTGAAACCTGTTTATTGAGAATAATTTTTTTTACCTCTTCGATAATGGGTTTGTCTTTATCTGTATCTTTAATATGAGCAAATTTTCTATTCATATCACCATGAATACCACGTTTATTGTTGATAATGCTTTTTTCATTTAAATTTGGAATAATCCAAAGATTTTTCGAAGTTATAGTGTAGTGTGAAGCTAGAATAGCAGCAGAAAAATAGCCTCCTGGCTCATTACCATGAATACCTCCTATAACTAAAAGTGTAGTATTAGAATCGCTATTACTTTTTTTTATGAGTTGTATTTGTGCTTGTAATAAATTTAGGAAGAGAAAGAGAAAGAGAAAAAGAGCTTTCATCTATTTCTCAGTAATAATTTTCATTTGAGAATTTTCAAGTTTAACAATTAAGACTTTATTTCCTAAAAATGAGAAGCTATTTGCTTTATATGTTTCAAAAAAAGTTATTTTATAAGTATTATCACTGCCTGGATAGGGAATAACATTAAGTTTTGTAAATAAAATTGTTTTTTTCTCATTTTTTGCAAAAACTCTCTTTTTATAGTGTCGAAAATTTTGAATATTTACACCATCAAAACGCTTAAATTTTGGAGAATAAAAATGGAGATAACTCTCTAAATCATTATATATCCAAGCATATCTCCATGCATAGAGTTGAGAGAGTACATTTGCAAGATTCTTTTTAGAAACTTTAGTGTTATCTGCCTTTTCATTGATGATGAGAAGAGTTTGATCTATATTTATGTGTTTATTGAGACATTCAATACTTTTATTGTTAATCGCAATACAGCCTTTGGTGAAACTATCTCTCTCCTGGGAAGTAGGTAAACCATGAATCCAAATACCATGACCACCCTTACCTTGATAGGTATCATAAGAGTTTGGATAGGATGTTACAAATGCCATAGGGCCATAAAATGGATCTACCTTATCGAGTTTTTTTGTAATGGTATATACACCATCAGGTGTTCTGAGATCTCCCTCTTTAGCCTTATCACCTTTAAATTTTCCAGTAAATGCACTGTACTTTTTTATAGGACTATAGACATTGTCTTTATCTTTTATATATAGAGAAAGAGTTGCCTTAGATTTATCACAAAATAGAATATTTTTATATGATTCTAAGTAGCCAAATCTTGTATCTTTATTTTTAAGGTATTTATCCCAATACTTCTCTTGTGCTAAATCAGTATCCATTTGCTGCTCAATGTTCTCTATACCTTGAAGCCTGTACTGTGTTAAAAGGTCTGCATGCAATGTAGAAAAAGTTAAAAGCCCCAAAAATAGAGTTGGCAAAACAATATTTTTATTTAGCACTATCATATCCTATCTCTTTAAGAAAGTTAACATCTTTGGTCCAGCCTTTTTTTACAACTACTTGTAAGTTTAGGTAGGCTTTTTTCGTACTGAGTCTCTCTATCTTTTCTCGAGCAGACTTACCTATACGTTTAATAGACTCTCCACCCTTACCAATGATAATGCCTTTTTGGGACTCTTTTTCAATAATAATCATGGCAGTAATAATATCTACATGATCCTCTTCATCAATACTCTCAATAATAACATCAGACTCATATGGAACTTCATCACTTACATTCTCAAAGATACCTTCACGTATAAACCCTGCATAGATGTCACGAACAAGTTCACTTGTTAAATCTTCAGGATCAAAAAGAAAAGGTGACTCTGGTAGGTTACTAGTGATAAGTTTAAGAAGGTCTTCATGCCCTACCTTTTTTGGAATAGCAACAGGTACAAGTGCTTCAAAATGATCAGAAAATCTATTGTAAGAGGCTATAGTCTTAAAGAGCTTTTCTTGTTTGACCTGGTCTATTTTACTTATAACGATAATATGCTTGATGTTTTTTTTGTTCAGCTGTAAAAATTTCTCATAATGCTCAACAGAGTCTGTAACAGGAGCGAGATAGATAATAAGATCACAATCACCCATAGCCTTAAGAGCTTCATCCATCATATACTGGTTGAGAACTTTTTCTCTCTCGTGGAGTCCGGGAGTATCTACAAAGATAATCTGAGTATCTTCAACCATGACGATAGCATTAGAACGGCGTCTTGTAGCATTTGCTTTTTGAGAAACCATAGCAATTTTTTCACCTAGAAGTGAATTCATAAGAGTACTTTTACCCGCGTTTGGACGACCTATGAGAGATACAAAACCCGCTTTTGTCATTGTGTGCCTTTTTTTAGTTGTTATAATATATATCTAGAGAGATCGTCGTCTTCGACTACCTCTTCAAGTTTTTCGTGTACTAACTCTTTCGTTATTGTAAAAGCAGAACCTTTATGCTCATCTGCATCAAAACTTATCTCTTCAAGTATGTTTTCAAGTACAGTGTGTAGACGTCTTGCACCGATATCTTCAGTGTTTTCATTTGCACGGTGTGCTAGTTTTGCGATGGCTCTGATAGCCTCATCATCAAAAATAAGCTCCATACCCTCAACACCGAGTAGGGCGATATACTGTTTGAGTAGAGAGTTCTCAGTTTGAGTGAGAATAGCATAGAGAGTCTCTTCTGTTAAAGACTCTAACTCTACACGCAGTGGAAAACGCCCTTGAAGTTCAGGGATAAGGTCACTAGGCTTACTAACATGAAAGGCACCAGCAGCGATGAAAAGAATGTGATCAGTGTTGATAGTTCCATACTTTGTAGAGACACTTGAACCTTCTACTATAGGTAAGAGGTCGCGTTGTACTCCCTCTTTTGATGGGTCATTTCTTCCTTGAGACTTTTCACTAAGAGCGATTTTATCTATCTCATCTAAAAAGATGATTCCACCATTTTCAGCACGGCGAAGTGCTTCAGCATTGACACTTGCAGAATCAAGTAGTTTTTGTGCTGCTTCTTGACGTAAAAGTGACTTTGCATCTTTTACTGTTACCTCTTTTTTGTTGTCCTCTTTATTAATCTGTGCAAAGACTTTAGAAAAAGACTCTTGTACCTTTGCCATCTCTGGAGGCAGACCACTATCATCAAACTCTATTTGCAGTTTTGCAAGATCAAGTTCTATAGTTTTTTCATCCATCTCACCAGACTCTACTTTTTTCTCCATATTTTCAAGGAGACGCTGGTAGTCATCTTTTTTAGATTCACTAGCGGACTCAGGAAGAGGGGGAAGAAGTTTTTCAACTATCTTGTTTAAAACATAGTTGTCTATTTTCTCACGGTTTTCTTCCTCCTTCTCAGCCTTAACAATAGCGATGGAATTTACAACTAAATCACGGATCATAGATTCAACATCACGACCGACAAAACCAACTTCAGTATATTTACTTGCTTCTACCTTGATAAAGGGTACTCTCATCATCTTCGCTAAACGGCGAGAAATTTCAGTTTTTCCAACACCAGTTGATCCAATCATCAGGATATTTTTTGGCATGATTTCATTTTGAAGTTCAGTGTCGAGTTGCATACGTCTGTAACGAGTACGTAGAGCGAGGGCTATAGTCTTTTTAGCTGCATTCTGACCGATAACATATTGGTCAAGATATGCTACTATCTCTTTGGGAGTTAAGTTCATTTTTACTCTTTTTCTAGTGTTAAAGTTTTAATGTTGTGGTTTGTGTAGATACAGAGATCTGCTGCAATATGAAGAGACTCTTTAACAAGTTCTTCCTCATCCAGTAAAGCATGCTTTTTAAGTGCACGTGCCGCTGAAATAGCAAAGTTACCTCCACTTCCAATGGAAGCAATTTGACCATCTTCAGGTTCAACAACATCACCATTTCCGGTGAGTATGAAGATATGGTCGTTATTTAAGACTATCATCATCGCTTCTAAACGACGTAGTACCTTGTCTTTTCTCCAAGCCTTAGAAAATTCGACAACAGACTTGAGTAAGTCTCCTTTTTTATTTTCTAAAAACTCTTCAAACATATCAAAGAGGTTAAATGCATCTGCCGTACTTCCAGCAAATCCAGCAAGTATTTTTCCATGATGTAGTGTACGAATTTTTGTTGCATTTCCTTTGAGGACAGAGTCCCCAAAAGTTACTTGACCATCTCCACCTATTACAGCTTTATTTTTACCTTTGTAGGCAAGTATTGTTGTTGCATCAAACATAAGACTTATTTCTCACCTTGAACATCAACATGAAGAACTGCATGAATACCATGACCGAGCTTAAGATCTAAATCATGCTCACCAACAGTTTTAATAGCTTTTTTATCAGTGATATGTTTTTTATCTATTTCAATACCATGTTGCTCTTTAAGTGCTGCAGCTACTTCATCTTTAGTGATAGCACCAAAAAGGTGACCATTATCACCCATCTTTTTAGTAATTATAACTTCAGCTTTTTCAAGTTTAAGAGCATTTTCTTTTTGAAGTGCAATATCGGCTGCTAGGTCAGCTGCTTTTTGTGCTTCTTCCTCTTTGTGTTGTGCTAAAATCTCTTCAGTAGCATGTTTGGCAAATCCTTTTCCAATCAAAAAGTTTTTACCATAACCATCTTTTACTTCTTTAACTTCACCAGCTTTTCCGAGGCTTTTTACATCTTTGATTAAAAGTACTTTCATAATTTCTTCCTATCTCTCTTTTTCGCCACCGTATGAAACGATACCGTGTGTTAAGTTTCCAACTTTTGTGTAACCCATATCAGGCATGA
>JALWTK010000085.1 GCA_027082875.1 Sulfurimonas sp.
TCTTGGATCTCTTGTGTTGTTGTTCCTATGAATGATTGGATTGATATCTGTTCTGTTGCTAAATCTTCTGTTACTGAACCCTCTGTCTCACCTTTCATGATTATTGGGGCATCGTTTGTTCCTGTAATTGTCACTCTTATCTCTTGTGTATCTGAAAGTCTAGGATTTTCATTTGTGCTTGGAAGTCCACTTAAGTCTTCGAGTGTGATTGTAAATGTCTCTACTTTAGTCTCACCCTCTGCAAGGTACTCTACTGCTGAGTTGTCTACTGAATAATCCCATACAATTACACCATCTACGATACTTGCATTTAAGTTACCTAAGTTGCTATCTTCTTGTGAAAATACACTTACAGTATGCTTATCATTTATATCTTCATCTGCAAAGGATAAACTACCACTCTGTGTTAATACTTCAACACCGGATGCAGTACTCTGATCTACTGAACCTTTTATATCACCTTCTGTTATACTTGGAGCTTCATTAAGGTTATTGATATACACAGAGAGAGCTTGTGTCGTAAAGTTTCCAAGAGTGTCACTTACGGTCACCTGAAGATTATACTCATTATCAGCACCTAAATCTAAAGCATTTTCAAAGTTTGGTACTTCATTAAAAGAGAGATCACCTGTCTTAGGATCAATAGTAAACAGTTGTGCATCTAATGTATTTTCAAGAGAATAAGTAACACTATTTTCATCATTTGAAGTTACTCTTACAACAGTTTTATTACTATTTTCATCAAAAATAACTTGATTAGCTGAAGTGATTACAGGTGGCGTCTGGTTAAGTGTTTGTGTCTGTTCAGCTGGTGTGTCTTCTGTATCATTTACTTTAGGATCTACTACTGAAGAACTACCAGAATCGATGATTCCCTGACCAAGATCACCATCTATCCCTCTGTCAATAATTAATTCCGTTGGTAAAGAAGTATCTGTCCCGGAGTCTTCAGCTATTGTTGCTGTTGAAGAGCTTTTATAATCATTTCCTGCTGAAGTTTCCAGGTTATCTAAGTCGAGTACCGTGTTTTTGTCGGCATCCAGTACTGTAATGACAGAGTTATCCGTTAAAACAGTAAAAACATCTTCATATACAGAAGCACTTGGAAGTGCTAAGTATTTTACTTGTACTAAAGCTGAAGGATCACTGCTAACAATCTTTTCACCTTCATAGATGACATCCCCAAAAGTTGCTTCTCTTTGTGTTCCATCTTCTGACTTTATGAGAACTTTTCCAGCTTCTGCTATAACTACTTCTACTTTTCCAATAACTTTTTGATTAGACATTTCACACTCCAGAGTATTTTAATTGTTGTATGTTATCTAATATTTCACAAGATGTATATAGTACTTTAGTACCATTCATCCCTTTCAATTAGAAACATTTTATAACATACTTGTTTTTTTAATCTACTTGTTAGTTTAAGCAAACTAAAATAAAAATTGCCCTACTCTACTAAAAACTAAAATAATAGAGAAAAGATATGTCAAATAGATTAGAAAAAGAAGATAGCCCCTACCTCCAACAACATAAAGAGAATCCAGTTGATTGGTGGCCTTGGTGTGATGAGGCATTTGCACTAGCCGAAAAAGAGAATAAAGCTATATTTATAAGTATCGGCTACTCCTCTTGTCACTGGTGTCATGTTATGGAAGAGACCGTTTTTGAAAACAAAGAGTGTGCAGATATACTCAACCGTGACTTTGTCTGTATAAAGGTTGACCGTGAAGAACGCCCTGACATCGACAAGCACTACCAAGAGGTACATCAACTCCTCAACCGCCGTGCTGGTGGTTGGCCTACAAGTATATTTTGTACACCACAGAACAAGCCATTTTTTGCAGGGACTTACATTCCCCCTGAGTCAAATGCTGGTAGCATAGAAGGTATGGGATTTAAAGAGCTTACTACTCTCATAGCAAACAAAGTGAGTGCAAATGATGCACAGCTTTTTAAAAATGCTGATGAAGTTGAAGGGTTTTTAAACCATGTAGAACATCCAAAAGAGGCGACAGTTCTCAAAGAGGATTTCACCAAAAACTTTATGCTCCAAGCAAAAAACAACTTCGACACAAGAAATGGTGGTTTCTCTATAAAACCTAAGTTTCCTCATGCCTCTACACTAAATACACTTCTTACTATAGATCGACTCTATGATGACAAAAGTGCAAAGGCGATGCTTGAGCAGACTCTAAACGCCATGAAAAAAGGTGGAATGTATGACCTCGTAGATGGTGGTTTTTGTCGCTACTCTACAGATGAGGAGTGGATAGTGCCACACTTCGAGAAGATGCTTTATGATAATGCTCTACTTAGTGGTGTTTACACAGACTCTTATCTCACATATGGAGATGAAACTTACCTCAACACTGCTAAAGAGTGTGCAGACTTCTGGTACAACTTTATGTGTGAAGATGATCTTTTTTACTCTGCTAGTGATGCAGATACAGAGGGTGAAGAGGGAAAATACTTTGTCTACTCGTACGAAGAAGTCGCACAAGTTTTAGAAGATGCAAAGATAGAAGATGTAACAAGTAAACTTGCACAGATGTCTGTTACTCCTGAAGGGAATTTCGAGGGTAAAAATATTATTCGTTTTGAGAATGGCATAGTACCTGAGTGGTTCAGTGAAGTAAAGTCATATCTAAGCAAACTCCGCTCTAAACGCGAATACCCTTTCATAGATAAAAAAGTACAAACTTCATGGTCAGCTATGATGATAAACGCAATGTTCAAACTCGGAGCTGTAGATGAGAAATATACACAAAGAGCGACAAAGCATCTAGAAAAACTCCTTGAAATTATGTTTCTTGATGGTGTACTTTACCACACTACACTCATCCATAAAGAGCCAAAAGTTATGGCATTTTTAGAAGACTATGCATTTTTTGCCCAAGCTCTTCTTAGTGCATACAAATATACACAAGAGGAGATCTATCTTATCCATGCACATAGATTAGCTAACAAAGCACTTGAAGAGTTTTATGACAAGGGTGTTTGGAACTTTAGTGTAGGTGAGTTTGTAACGAAAGCGGAGATAACAGACAACACATATACAAGTTCACTTAGTATAATGATAGATGTTCTTCTGACACTTGGTACTCTTTTAGAAGATGAGAAGTACACACACTTCGCGTTTAAAACGATGGAGTACAACTCCTATGAGCTAGGTCGTAAACCTATCTACTCCCCTTTTATGCTCACACAAGCCCTGCGTTATGTTAAGGGTGATAGAATTCTAAAAGCAAAAAGAGAAAATATTGAAAACAACTCTTATGAGTTAGCAAAGACTACTTACCCTTTTGTACTCTATAAAACAAGTGAAGAAGATGGTTTTATGATTTGTGGAGATAAGAGCTGTTTTGCAAATACAGCTGATGTCCATGAAGTAAATACTCTTTTAAAAAGCAGTTTTTAACAAAAAATATCATTTATCATCTTAGTCTAAGTGAGCATATTGTAGAATTTATCTATATAATTTAAATTTTACAAGGCTTACTTTGAAACATTTACTTCACTCCCTTTTAGGCATCATTCATAAACACGGTTTTTTAACTTTTATTCTTCTTGCTTTGCTCGCAACAGCCTTTGATACATACGGCTTCATCCAAGATGCCCAGATGTTTAAGCCTATTATGATTGCTAAAGCAGTTGTACAATCTTTTGCAGATTTGCCTACGGATGAAAACTTTTATCTTGTCTTTGGAAAACTCTTATGGATGTTGGCGTTCATGTCTGCTACAGTTTCTCTCTTTTTAAAAGAGTGGTCTTACAAACAACTTATCGCTTCTATAAAAGAGCATAAGCATACAGCTATTATTGGGGTTGATTCATTAGACTCCAACTATATTCCTTCTTTAGATACAAAAAACACTCTTATTTACACACTAGATGAAGACTCTTTATCTAAAGATTTAAAAGAGAAAAACTTCGCTATCAAAAAAATCACAACATCTACAATTTTAGAAAACTTAACAGTAGGAAATATGCAAAGTGCTGTTATAAACTTAGGCAAAGATAGAGACAACATTAACACTGCATTTGAAATCATATCTAGCTACTTAGAAACAAAATGCACTAACAATCTTCGACTCATAGTAAGAATAGAGAGTAAAGAACTTACTTCACTTTTTAGATCAAACGCTGTATTTCAGTTAAAGGCTTATAAGGACAGTACTATTGAGATAAAAACATACTCATTTTTTGAGGAGTGTGCTTCAACAGTTTTTAGGGATAACGATATAGATGGAGAGGATGATACTATCATCACTAGCGATGAGGAGTACTCTATAATCATCGCAGGTGATGGAGAACTTGCAAAAAAAATCATTTATGAAGCAGCAAAAATCGCTCACCTTCCAAATGAAAATATACTCAACATATATCTTCTCTCTTCTCAGCCTGAGAGATTTAAAGAGGCTCTTATTACCGAGTATCCTGGCATTCAAAGTTCAACATTGAAACTGCACACAAAAGAGTTGGACTACACAAACCGTACTTTTTTCAATGATGAAATTTGGAAAACTAAGAACTTAACAAACGCCATCATCGCTTATGATGATGAGGATACAAATCTACTTATAACTGCGGCACTACAGAGTAAAACATTTTTAAGAGAGAAAGCTTATAAAACAAAGATACTCTTTGGAGTGTTCAACCAGGGAAGTATCGCAAAAACCATTGATGAAGATCAACTAGGGTATAAAAACTTCATACCTTTTGGAGATGCTAAAGTTGTTTTGACAAAGGAAAATATCTTTGATGACAGAGATAATCAAATTGCAAAGTTTATAAACTACACATACTATGGTCTAACAGACAATGGATCATACAATCCAAACAAAAGTTTAGCTCTACAAAAAGAAGATATTGATAAAAAATGGTTCTCTGCTCCCCACAATGATCAACTCTCATCATTAGCACAGGCTAAGCATATAAAGATGAAACTCAAAGCCTTAGGACTCAGTGCACTTAAGTCAGATGCACCAAAAGAGAAACTCATCCAAGAAAATAGAAAAATTTTAGAGAGTAAATTTTCTACAAAGTATGAAGGAAACTACAGTTTTCCAGATAACTTCAATGACACTCTCTTTGACAAGATGACAAGAATGGAACACAATAGATGGAATACCTATCACTTTCTTAATGGATGGGAGTATAAGCACTACCTAAACGAACAACCACTAAAAAACCAGATGAAAGAGATAAAGCTACATAACTGTCTTCTCCCTATAGAAGAGTTTAAAATCACACAGTTTGTCAAAGATGATTCACAAAAGCTAAGTGAACTTGTCAAGCTCATAGAGTGGGATATCTACTCCTTTATGTATATACCAAACTATCTAGGTGAAGCTGGGTATATGCTAAAAGAAGCTACTTATGAGTAGTCAAAGAACGTTTAGACTATTTATAAGTTCTACTTTTAATGACTTTAGACGAGAAAGAGAGATACTCCAGACTCAAGTTTTTCCTATTATTAAAGAGTATGCTTCAAGTAAAAACTATACTTTTCAGCCAATAGACTTAAGATGGGGAGTGAGCGATGAAGCTCAACTTGACCAAAAGACTCTTGAACTTTGCCTCAATGAAGTAAGAGCTTGTAAAACTACACTGCATCCAAACTTCTTAGTAATGCTGGGTGATAGATATGGATGGATACCACTTCCTTATGCAATAGAAGCATCTGAATTTCAAGTACTTTATAGACAAATGACGAAAGATGAGAAGCAACTTACACTACAGTGGTATTCAAAGGACAAAAACCACCTACCTGCTTCACATATACTAAAAGAGAGAACTGGTAAGTATACAGCATATGATACATGGATTAAAGTAGAAAATATTCTTAGATTAATACTACAAAATGCAGCTACTAACTCTAATCTTTCTCAAGAAAAAAAAGAGAAGTACTTCCAATCAGCTACAGAAGCAGAAGTTGAGGAAGGAATATTACAGTTTAAAAATACAACAAAGTTTCAAAAAAATGTACTTCATGAAGAGAATGACAGTGAACATATCTTTGGTTTTTTTCGTGACATAGATAAAGCTACACGACAAAAAGATAAGTTCATAGAAGATGATTATGAGAGAGCACAAACTTTTAAAAATGAGGTCAAGCAAAAACTATTAAATCAAAATATTTTAAGTGTTACAACAAGACAAGAGGATGAAGAGTCTTTAGATGAAAACTACCTTCTAGCATTTCAAGAGAAAATCACTCAATTTTTAAAATCTCAAATAGATATGCAAAAAGAACAAGAGCTAGAAGAAAACCTCTCTCCACTAGAGATAGAACTTCAAGCTCAAAGCCTCTTTGCTCTAAACAAAAGAAAAAACTTTCTTGCACAGGAAGAGTTAAGAGCTACAATAGCTAACTATATTACAAGTGATACTCAAGAAGCACTAGTAATCCATGGAAAATCAGGAAAGGGAAAGTCTGCTCTTATGTCAAAGGCTATTGAGGAAGCTGAAAGTACCTTAGCGTCTAAAATAGTTTATAGGTTTGTCGGAGCGACACCTCACTCGGGAACTTCATACGAAGTTCTTTTATCCATTTTTAGTGAACTTGGATTTGATTTAAGAAGTCAAAAAGAAGAACTCAAAAATACATCAAACTGTAATCTAATAGCATCTCTCCTTGATCAAGAGAGTTTTGAAGAGTTTAGTAGTAGAGTGTATGACATATTTTTTAGTTTAAAAGAAAATGTCACTATCCTTATAGATGCTGTAGACCAGTTCTCAAATAAAGATTTCTTTTTATGGCTTCCTAAAGAACTACCAAAAAATGTCAAAATCATTCTTTCTGCACTAGAAGATACTGACTATCCTGAAGATACAGAAAAATTTGAAAAGCTTAAAGAGAGAACAGATAATCTACATGCTATACCAGATTTTCATCAAGCTGAAAAGCTTTTAGACATTTTATTAGCGCAATATTCTAGACAAATTGACACTTTTCAAAAAACATACTTTTTAGAACAATACTCAAAAGTACTCTCTCCCCTTTATATAGTTCTCGCTGTTGAGGAGATGAAACATTGGAAGAGTGGAGACACTCGGCAAAAGCTCGAGGAAACACAAAGAGGAGTAGTTTCAGAATTTATTTCTAATCTCTCAACATTGTATCACCATGAGAAAAAATTTGTTGAGAGAGTTTTAGGGTTTATTTATGCTTCTAGAGATGGTCTTAGTGAAAATGAACTACTTCAACTACTCTCTGTTGATAAAACATTTGTAGATGCTATGGCTCCTGCTGCAAATAGTCATCAAAATTTCAATAATGAACTCCCTCTCGTTCACTGGTCCAGACTTCACACACAGCTCAAGCCATTTTTAAATGTGAAAATGCTAAATGGCCAAGAGCTTATAAGTTTTACATATAGAGAGTTTCAGGATGTTGTCTCTGCTATGCCTAGTAGAAAAAAAGAGTTTCAAGCTATTGTTAGTGCTACACAAACTCTTATACTTCAAAATCAAGAGAAAAATTTTACAGATACAAGGTGGGGTACACTTTACTATACACTCTATATAAATACACCTCATTCAAAAAATATTCAAGATGAGCTAAATAAATATAGTCTATGGCTACTTAATATTGAAGACTATTACTGGCTTAGAAACTATATTAATTATGTAATGGACAACTTATCATTTTCTTCTTCTGAGGATAAGCTTCAAGAAGTCGCCTTCATTATTTATCATATAGCTGAATCAACATTAATAGATACACTACTTCAGGATGATCCAATAAAATGGCATATACTTTGGGATAGATTTTTAACTATATGGATTCCTATCTCTATTGCTAATGGAAAAGAGCAAATTGCAAATCAACTTTTAGAAAATCAGAGCATGGTGAAACAGGCTCTCCCTGAACTATTAACAGAACCAGATAATTTTCGAAAATTTCTAGAATATAATAGTGATGTAGTCTGCATAGAAGAAATGTATAGCCCTATTATGATGAAAATGAATGAAATACTTCCTCTAGAACAAAATGCAACTAATATGCAACTATCAGGTCACAATATCGAAGCAAAAAATGCTTATGAGGAGATACTCATAGAACTTGAAGGTTTTTTTGAGTCTATTGAAGATGGCTATTCTCCTGAGCATCCTGACTTCGAAGTTTATGAGCAATTGGGCCAGGAAAAAATTTATGAAGCTTTATCTAATAAAACCGATTTTACAGAGGATGAAAAAGTAGCTATTCTTCTGTCAAAAGAACTTTATTGTAGAGTATATAACAACTCGATAGCATCTTATATTGCTTGTACAAACAGTAGTGCTGATGTAGAAAACAAAGTGGTAGAAAATTTTCAAGCAGTTATATTCAAACTTGAAAAAGAGTTTAATCTCAATCACAAGCTGTTTGGGAATATTTACATAAAATCATTAGTCATGCTTTCCACTCTGTATGGAATGCTAGAAGATGCAATAAATGCTGAAAAATCATTAGATCAAGCACTTATAGCACTTAAAAAAGTAGATCCAACAACACCAGACTATCAAACTTTAATATATCAAGTTAATAATGCAAAAATAGTTTTAGAAATATCTCGTCAAAATTTCAATAAAGCTAAAGAGTATGCTTTAATAGCTCATGAGATTAGCAAAAGATTATATGGCAAAGACAAGGAAAAGTACAAAAGAATTTATGCTGGAAGCTTATTACTACTCCAACAAGTTTATTTTGAGCTAAAAGATAAGCTTAATTGTAACAAAAATGAAGAGCTATTTAATAAACTGCAAGAAGAAGAGAAAGATCAAGTTGAGATGTTTGATCAACTCAAAGAACTCATGACTCCATGTAGTAAAATACGTAAATTTAAAATTTCTTCACTTTTCTTTAGTGGACTTGCTTTGGTGCTCTTATATTTTTTATGGATAAGTATTTTTCCTGATGAGAAGTCTCAAACTCTTAATCAAAATGCTACTTCAAAACATAGTAAAACTACACATTCTTCAACAGTATCGACAAACTCTAAAAGCTATTCTTTAAGAATTCGTAGTGAACCTAATGTCAAAATCAAAATAATAAATATAAAACAAAAATACTACCCAGGCATAAAACTTTCTCCTGGGACTTATATTATAAAAGTAAGTAAGACTGGGTATAGAACAAAATATATGACTCTGAAAATCAAAGATAAAAATATCCGTAAGAAAATATATTTAGAAAAACTCAAAGTTACACCAAAAAAATATAGTTTAACTATTCTCACAAAACCTAAGGCAAAGATTAAAATATTAAATCTCAAAGCCAAGTATTATTCTGGTATAAAACTAAAACCAGAAACTTACAAAATAGAAGTGAGTAAGCCTGGGTATAAGACAAAGAGAGTCAATATCGTACTAGGTAATGCTAATAAATATCAAACTATATATCTCACTAAAAAGAAACCAACTGTTAAAATAAAGGTACCTGATAATGCAACACTTGACAAAGATGGAAAAGATTGGTCATGTGATATGGGGTATATGAAAATTAGAGACCACTGCAAAAGAGTTATTTAAAGACTCTTTAATAGTTATTGATTTATAATCGACAAAAGTAGCTAAAGGCATAAAATGAGTACAAAACAAAAAAATATAAAACATAAAGATGGCGACAGAGTTGCTGTCTGGACGAAAAAAGAGACACTTGCATACGAAGATGAACTACACCGCTTGCAGATAGAACTCCTTAAGATGCAAAACCACATAAAACAGAGTGGACAAAAAGTACTGATGATTTTTGAGGGTCGTGATGCTGCTGGAAAAGGTGGTACTATTAAAAGAATTACTGAACACTTAAATCCTCGTGGGGCAAGAGTCATCGCCCTTGATAAACCAAGTGATGTTGAACGCTCGCAGTGGTACTTTCAACGCTACACTCAGTTTCTTCCCTCTGCTGGAGAGATAGTACTTTTCGATAGAAGTTGGTATAACCGTGGTGGTGTTGAGCCTGTTATGGGATTTTGTACACAAGAGGAGCACAAAGAGTTTTTACACGAAGTTCCTGAGTTTGAGAAGATGCTCATCAACTCAAATATCATAATCTTTAAATTCTACTTCTCGGTCAGTAAAGAGGAACAAAAACGTCGCTTCGATAAACGCCGTACTGATCCACTTAAGCAGTATAAACTCTCTCCTGTAGATGAAAAATCTCAAGAGTTATGGAATAAATATACTATTGCAAAGTACTCTATGCTACTCGCTTCACATACAGATCATGCACCATGGACAATAATTCGTTCAGATAACAAGAAAAAAGCTAGAATTAATTGTATAAAACATATACTTACACAGATAGATTATCCCAATAAAATTTCAAAGAAAAAATTGAAACTCGAAAAAAATATTCGTATTTTAGCAAATGATGAGATTAAAAGTATGGAGTCAGAGATGACACTAAAGAAAAAATAGAAGACAAGGAAATCAGATATGAAAACATTTATTTTAGTAACGATTTTAACACTCACAACAATGAGTCTACTTAGTGGTTGTGACAAACCAGACTATCAAGATCCAAGATATAGAAGTACACACTAAATAAAAAAATATTAATATTTTTTAGCTATAATTTCTTTTAATACAAAAAAGGTAGAACATGCTAAAAAATATTGGTAAATTTATATTTATGATTGAGCTTGGACTCAAATATATTCAAATCTTTAAAAAGACATTTTTCCATCCCTTCATTACTCTCAAACCAGCTTATGAACAACTTTCTCATGAGCGACAAGAGTACTCTAAAAAAGTTCTTGATTTTTTAAACATAAAAGTAAATCTAATAGGAAACATTCCAAAAGAAGATAAAATTCTTTATGCAATCAACCACCGTTCTCTTCTTGATATTATTGTAATGGAAGAGCTATTTTCTCGTACAGAAAAAAATGGTGCATGGATAGCTAAACAGGAACTCTTTGACTCAAAGATCTATGGCAAGTTTTTTGAGTATAGTGGCTGTATCAGTGTAGACCTTGACAATAAACGCGGCCTGCTTTCATTTTTTAAAATAATTAAAAAAACTTTTGCTAAAGTAGATAATATGAACCTTTTTATGTTTCCAGAGGGTGAACGTTTTTCTGGTGAAGGTATTACAACTTTTCAGAGTGGTGCAGCTAAAATTGCCAAAGCAAACAGGCTTAAAATAGTTCCTGTTATTATAGAAGGAAAAAATGAAAAAGTTTTTGAGAATGCTCCTTATGACGAGGAGTATGTAGTTACTGTACATGTTGGAGAGATTATTTCTCATGAAAATATAGAAGAAGAGTACAGAGCATTTTATAATAAAAGTATAAAGGCATAGTCTATGAGTAATACAATGACTTTAGGTGTAAATATAGACCATGTAGCAGTTCTTCGTGAAGCAAGACGTGTAAATGACCCAGATATACTCCAAGCACTCTATGTTGCTTGTGAAAATGGAGCAGACCAGATCACTATTCACCTTCGTGAAGATAGACGGCATATCCAAGATAGTGATGTCACAAATATTATGGCTCACTCAAAAGTCCCTGTCAATCTAGAGTGTGCTATAGATAAGGATATTATCAACATAGTCTCTAAAATAGCCCCACACCGTGCAACACTTGTTCCTGAAAAACGCGAAGAGGTTACCACTGAGGGTGGACTTGATGTCTTTACTTACGAAGAGGAGTTGCGTTTTGTTATAGAGCAACTTCATGATAGTTTTATTCCCGTTTCTCTCTTTGTAGATCCAACTATAGAGGCAATGGATAAGGCAAAAGAGTTGGGTGCTGAAATGGTAGAGCTTCACACTGGACTATTTGCAAATCTTTTCTCAATGCTTCACTCAAACTTAGCACACTCTAACCACTCAGTCAAAGAGTTAGAACTCCCTCGCTATGAACTTCAAGAGCGTTTAGAAGACGCTATAGAAGCACTCCAAAGTGCAGCAAATCATGCGAAAACTATAGGTTTAGAAGTAGCAGCAGGACATGGTCTCAACTACCTTAATGTACACGAAATGATGAAAATACAAGAGATTACAGAACTCAACATCGGGCAGAGTATCATCGCTCGTAGCGTTTTTACAGGTTTAGCTGAGGCTGTAGAAGAGATGAAAAGGTTAACAACTCGCGATGTTTAAACCTACTATAGCTATCAGTGTTGGTGACCTTAATGGTGTTGGGATAGAGATAGCTCTTAAGTCTCACCAAGAGATAAAAAAACTCTGTCATCCTATCTACTGCATAAGACAAGAGATGCTTGAGCAGTCTGCAAAACTCTTAGATGTAGAGATACCAAAAGATATACAACTCCAAGAAACTGGTGAAGAGTTTAAGATAAACGCGGGAATAGTTTGTAAAGAGAGTGGCAGATACTCTTATGACTCTTTTATGTCTGGTATCGCTCTATGCGAAGAGAAAAAAGCAGATGCTGTTGTTACTATGCCTATCCATAAAGAAGCATGGATGCAAGCAGGTCTACACTATAAAGGGCACACCGACCTACTTCGCCAACACTTTAATAGAGATGCTATTATGATGCTTGGTTGTCCTGAGATGTTTGTTGCACTTGTAACTGAGCATATTCCTCTTCGAGATGTAACAAAAGTCATCAACTATAAGATGCTTAAAGAATTTTTACTCACACTTCATGAGTCTATTCCTAAAGATCCCATAGCAGTGCTAGGTATAAACCCTCATGCTGGGGATAATGGTGTCTTAGGAGATGAAGATATGCGTGTCAAAAAGGCTATAAAGAGTGCAAACAAAGCTCTTGGCTTTGAGCAATTTGTAGGACCTATAGTTCCAGATGTCGCATTTACTCCTCACTTTCGTGCAAACTTTAATTATTTTGTTGCTATGTACCATGACCAAGGACTAGGACCTCTAAAGGCTCTACATTTTGATGAGAGCGTTAATATCTCCCTTAATCTTCCTATTATTCGTACATCAGTAGATCATGGAACGGCATTTGATATAGCCTACAAGAGTAAAGCTAAAAATCTTTCCTATATAAATGCTATAAAAAGTGCTTTAACTTTTTTATAGTAGCATATTTACTCAATTTTCTCCACTAAAATATCACAAAAGCTAATTATTATGTAAAACTAGATATTATCTTTCATATATTACTTTTTTGTATACTACAAAAGATATTAGGAGATTTTTTTGATTCGTTTTTTATTGCTTTTCTTACTCAGCTTTCACTCCCTTTTCGCACTTAGCGATATTGCACTTTCAGAGCAGTCAACACAACTTACTGATTTTAATATAGAGATATATGAAGAGCAAAATAAAGCTCTTACTATTGATGAGATACAAAAAGTGAAGGATTTTCGTTGGCATTCTAATCTCCTTAACTTTCATAAGAGACATCCACATATCTGGATAAAGTTCAATATCATAAATGCAACAGACAATCCTCAAACATATGTAGTACACTTTACTGAAGCCACTTTTGATAGTGTTGTATTTTACACACTTGAAAAAGGAAAAAAAACAGAGATAAAAGAGTGTGGTATAAAATCCAATAAAGGCGACATTTCAAAACCAAACCTAAGTATTTACTTAGAAAAACATGAGCTTAAAAGTATTTATATTAGAGTTAATGCTCCCTATATATCACAGTATAAGGTACAACTCTTGGATGAAGGATCATATGAAAAGTTTATCAAACATGATACCCAGTACTATATGCTTTTTTTAGGTGCTCTCTTAGCACTTAGTTTTTACACTCTTTTTAACTATATCATGAGTAAAAATGCCGCTTATCTTTACTATGTACTCTATACATCAGCCCTACTCTACTGGCAGTTAAGCCTTAATGCAATGGCTCCTTTTAATCTCTTTTACTCGAGTGATAGCTTTTACTTTTTTAGTCTCAGTATAGCCCCAGTTATTGTTTTTTTAGGACTCTTTATTCGTAAAATAATAGACTTTGCACAAGAAGCAAGAGCATTAGACATCATATTAAAACTTGCTATTATTCTCTATCTACCACTTGCTATTGTTGTCTACACAACACACTTAGTCTCCTTTGATATGCTTAATCTTGCTTCACTCACTATGCTCGCACTTTTAATACTCTCTACTCTTATAGCTTACCTTAAAAATAGTAACCATCTTGCCCTCACTCTCACCATAGCACAGGTGATATTTTTTAGCACTTATCTTATGTATGTTCTCATGGTTGCAGGTGAAGTTGAGTACAGCTATGCAAATAAGCAGTCCCTTTTAATTGGTAGTTTTTTAGAGGTAATGATATTTGCATTTATGTTGACATACAAATCAAAGATACTTCAAACTAGAGAAAAAGTAATGAGTAGCACTATTTCAGAAGCGACAAAAGCGACTACAATGGCTCCTCAACCTTCACTAGCTCCTGATGAGAAAAATTTTGAATATATCTTTAACAATACTCTTGAAGCAATTCTTCTTTATGAAGATGAGATTTGTGTTGATATTAATGATGCAGGGGTAAAGCTATTTGATCTTTACGATAAAAATGAAGCTATTGGCTCACATATTAGTAAATTTATCACAGTAAACTCACTTAAGATAACACAAAAAACACAAAAAAACAGTAAAAAAGTATCCTTTGAGATAGATGCTATTAAAAGTAATAAGGAGATCTTTTCTGCTCTTTACAAAAGCCATTATAAATATACAGATGATGCAAAGATCCAGATCACCTCCTTTGTGGATCTCTCACATATGAAAGAGCGAGAGATAAGTCTAGAACAAGCAAAAACAAAAGCAGAAGATGCGACAAAAATGAAGTCAGAATTTCTTGCAAATATGTCCCATGAAATCCGTACACCTATGAATGGTATAATCGGTATGAGTCACCTTATGCAGCAGACAAAACTCGATATGAAACAGAAAAATTTTATACGAAAGATAGATGATAGTGCAAAATCTCTGCTTGGTGTTATTGATGACATACTTGACCATAGTAAGATGGAAGCGGGCAAGCTGGTGATAGACAATATCCCTTTTGACATGCATGAACTCATAGAGAGTACAGTAAATGTTGTTCGCGTTCGAGCAGAAGAAAAAGAGCTTGACATAGTAGTAAACTATGATGGAAATGCTTCAGATAGTTTCTATGGTGATGCTCTTCGAATCGGTCAAGTCCTTAAAAACCTTATGAGCAATGCTATAAAATTCACCCAGATAGGAACAGTAGAAATAAACTTCAAAAAACTTGCACATAACTCTTTTGAGTTTAGTGTAAAAGATAGTGGTATAGGAATAAAACCAGAAAAAATAAAAACACTTTTCCAAGAGTTTACACAAGCTGAAAACAAAACTACTCGTGTTTATGGAGGAACTGGACTTGGTCTTTCTATCTCTAAGCGTCTTGTTGAACTCATGGATGGTCGTATCTGGATAGAGAGTAAAGAGGGAGAAGGAAGTGAGTTCTTCTTTGAGCTTCCTCTTGTTGAACTTGACAAAGATACGATTAGTCTCAAAAATGAAAAACTTGATCCAAATAGTATCAATGTTCTCATTGGTAGTAAAATTCTCCTTGTTGATGATAACAGCATAAACCAAGAGATTATTCTTGGTCTTTTAGAAAACAGTGGTATTCATATTGATATTGCGAACAATGGAAAAGAGGCTGTTGAGCAGTTTAACCGTCATGATTATGAACTTATCCTTATGGATATTCATATGCCTGTTATGAATGGATATGAAGCGACTATGATTATAAGAGAGATTGATCCTGATATTCCTATTATTGCACTTACTGCAAATGCGATGAAAGAGGATGTAGAACAGACTCTTGCTGTTGGCATGAACGAACATTTAAACAAGCCAATAGATATCAACAAACTCTATGAAACACTTCTTAAATATATTTCACAAAAAGTGGATAGTTATGATCCAAGTATCAATACAGATGAGCTTATTTTACCAAAATTCAAGTACATTGATGCAGAAGTTGGCCTCGAGCACCTTGGTGGAAATAAATCTCTTTACCTAACTATTCTCAAAGACTTTTGTGAACAATATACTGACTTTAAACTCAAGGAAGATGATCAAAAAGAGCTTAAGATGCAGATACATACACTTAAAGGTCTTAGTTCGAGTATCGGTGCAGACGCCCTGCATGAAATCACAGTACGGATAGAGGAGAGTTACGAGAAGGATCTCTTAAAACTTCTCTATATAGAACTTGAGTTTGTAGTTTCAGAACTTCACTGTCTTGATGAGCAATTAGGTCTTGTTGAAGTTGAGCTTATTGAAACAACACCAGACAATATAGAGTCACTCTTCAAGGAACTTAAAATTGCTATACAAGAGAACAGACCGAAGAAAGTACGTCCTATAGTGGAAGAGTTAGATAAGTACAAACTCTCTGTAGAACAGAGACATCTCTTTGATGCAGTAAAAAAACTAGCCCTAAATTATGAATATGAAAAAGCAGAGAAACTATTATGAAACATAACAAGAAAAAAACTATACTAATAGTAGATGATACAAAAATAAATATAGATATCCTTATAGAACTCCTAGATGACACATATGATGTCATTGTATCACTCAGTGCAAAACGTGCCTTAGAGATAGTAGATGAGACACATATAGACATTATTTTACTTGATATTCTCATGCCTGATGTAAGTGGCTATGATGTTTGCCGTATACTTAAAACAAAAGATAATACGAAAAATATTCCTGTCATCTTTATTACAGCCAATACTGATGAAGAGTCTATTGATCTTGCTTATCAAGTCGGGGGGATTGACTATATAACTAAGCCATTTAAAGCCCTTGAGCTTCTAGCCCGTGTGAAAACACAACTCAATATGCAAAACCTTTTAGAGGAGCTTGAGCAGTCGCACCGTGAGCTTAAACTTCTCGCTTCACAAGACCATATGACAAAACTCTACAACAGAAGATATTTTGCAGATATTTCTGTGAGTATCTTAGATCTTGCAAAACGAAACAATAAACAATTTTCTGTCTTAATGCTAGATATAGATAAGTTTAAACGCATAAACGACACTTACGGACACCATATAGGTGATGAAGTTATTATAGCACTTGCAAATGTTTTAAAAAGTACAAATAGAAAGAGTGATATTGCTTGTAGATTTGGTGGGGAAGAGTTTCTTATCTTACTTCCAGAGACTGATTTAGCAGGTGCTAAAATTATAGGCGAAAAGTTACGTAAACTTGTTGAAGAACTTACTGTAAAAGTTGAAGATCAAAATATCGGCTTTACTATAAGTATTGGGGTTGCAGAAATAAATCTCGAAAAAGAGACAGATCTTGAAGCAGTTATACAAAGAGCTGATGAGGGTCTCTATAAAGCTAAAGAGAGTGGAAGAAATAGAGTTTGTGAGATAGAGAGCTAAGTAACTACTCCCTACTTCTTTTTAAAGATAAGCAGTGTCTTATCTTCTGTGTCATAAAGAGAGAAAGCTTGTTTTTCTACAAGCTTCAACTTCTCTAACTTCTGAAATGTTTTTATCTTGTGAAAGTACTGGATAATAGAATCTTGGTACTTCTCATACTTACCATCTTCTTGTTTAGCAAAAAGTGTAAACTGTGTATCAAGCTTATCGTTTTGAAAAACAGCATCCACAGTAAGAAACTCATCCTCTCTATCCTGACTCATAGTTCCCTCAGCTACATCTGAAAAACCATAGAGTGTATTGATATCAGCGATGAAAATACCACCATCATTAAGTTTATCAGCCATAGAGTTTAAAAATGAGACTAAAGTCTGCTCATCCATAAAGTTAAGTACATCAAAGATACTTACTATGGCATCATACGTACCAGAAACTTCCCGAGCATCTATACACTCAGCATCTAGTCCTTTGACTAAGCACTCTTCTACCATAAGGCGACTGAGATCAACACCCTTACAGCTCACACCATCACTTATCATTCGCTCCATAAAGCCACCACGACCACAACCAACGTCTAAAAGAGTCTTAACTTGGTAATCATCTAGTTCTGAGCGGTAGAGGTCATAGAGAGCTTCTGTAGCCTCTTCTATTCCTAATAAGTGTTCTGCTTTTGCATAAAGATCTAAGTTTGTCATAGCTTAAGCTTTTTGTTCCGCTTTAATAACTGCATTTATCTTCTCGTAGATATCTAAAACTGCATCTTTTTTGGCGATGTAAGAGTTTTTGTTTGCTATGAGGTAAGTAGAACTTGTCATAATATCTTGAACAACTTCAAGACCATTTTGCTTCATAGTTGTACCAGTTTCAACAACATCCACAATCATATCTGCAAGACCAATGAGTGGAGCGAGTTCCACCGAACCGTTAAGTTTGATGATCTCTACACTTACAGCGCGCTCTTCAAAGTAGCGTTTTGTGATGTTGACCATCTTCGATGCTACTTTGAGTTCAGGCTTACTAAGGTCAAGTTTTTCACCAACTTTCATCCCTATAGAGACCTTACAAACACCGCGTTTAAGATCAAGAAGACGAACTACATCAAGACCTTGTTCCTCTAAAGTATCTAGTCCAACTACACCGATATCTGCTGCTTGATGGTAAACATAAGTCGCAACATCTTGGTTACGAACAAGTAAAAAACGAAAATTAGGAGTCTCTAAAATAAGTTTTCTATCATCAAACTTAAAACCATCACCAAAGATAGTCTCAAATATTTCAAGTGTCTCTTTAGCGATACGACCTTTTGGAAGTGCAACTGTTAGCATATTAGCCCTTTTTGTGTTCTATATAATTTCCGCATTTTATCTAAACTTTACTCAAAATTTAATTAGACTCTTTATTTTTTCTCTATTGCATGAAGAACTTGCGCTAAGTATTCATTTTTAGCGAAACATTGTCTTAATGTACAAGCCAAATAATCATCGAAGTTTTTCACTTCTCTTAAGACAAAAGGATATTTTATACTCTCTATCTTTACACGATTTTTCTCTAAATTTTTCCTATTACTTTTAAGAAGAACTATCTGCTTTTTTTGCATCAAATAGGAAGTTGCAAGTGCTGGAGTAAGGGCTAGTTTCTCTTGAAGCTGTGGCTCTAGTGATATTAAGATACTATTTGCCAATTTTTCATAACGAAAGGACTCTTTTAGAATCGCTAATTTCACTATATTTTGCAGCATTTTTGCAAGTGGTGAGATATAGTACTTGTCTATAAGTCCCGCTTTTATGCCGAGTTTACTCTGACTGAGATACCAAACACCATCTTTATAAAAAAGAGTCTTTGCTTTTTGCAGGAGATACTCTGCAAAGGCTAGTTTTTGTGTATCATAGTCTACTTCATACCCCTCTAAGAGTGCCCCTATTAAAAAACTATAGTCCTCTAAAAGTGCTTCTTGTCTTGGCTTTGCTCCTAGTATGGTTTGATGGTAAAGGGTGTGATTATTATACATTAAGTTCGTGAGAGCTTGCAGAGTTTTTTCTGCTTGTTTTGCATAGTTCCCATCTATCACAGAAGCACTATAGAGTGCTTCTATCATCATACTATTCCATGCTGTATTTATTTTTTTATCTATAAAAGGATAGGCTCTTTTGTTTCTGAACTTTTGAAGTGTTTTTTGTATCTTTGTAAAATCTTTGGGTCGTTTATCATTATAGATATTAATATGCATCTTCCCTTCAAAGTTATCTACAAACTCTAAAGATGTTTTTGCAATCTCCTGTTTTGAGTAGAGAAAGTAAGCACCTTCCTCCCCACTATCTGCATCACTGGCACTATAGTAGAGATTTTTCTTTTTATAGTGTCTCTCTAGCATCGCTATTGTCTCAACAACTACATTTTTATAGAGCTCTTTTTTTGTGAGAAGATATGCTCTTGTATAGAGTGGTATGAGCTCTGCTTGTGTGTAGAGCATCTTTTCAAAATGTGGTATCTCCCATGCAGCATCAACAGAGTAACGGAAAAATCCACCCTCTACTTGGTCATAAAGACCTCGTAGAGCCATAGTATCAAGAGTCTCATAGACACTATTTTCTAACTCTTTATCTCTGCTAAGAAGTGCGACATTAAGCATAAGAGTAAGTTTTGAGACCTCTGGAAATTTTTTACTATTTCCAAAACCTCCATAGATATCATCATACTCTTTAAGTAGAGAGTTTTTGAGGGTTTGCAGACTTATTTTCCCAGACTTTTGTTTTGTATAAACTGCTGGTGCATTGATGAGAAGTTCTGTTTTTTTCTTAAGTGTTTTATACTCTTTAGAGTTTGATTTATATAGCTTTCCTAAACGCGGAAGCAGTGTTTCCAAGCCTTCAGAATAGGATTTTTTTGTGGCTGGCAGATACCCAGCACTATAAAAAACTTTTTTTTCAGGGCTCATAAAAAGACTCAAAGGCCAACCACATGAACGATGATGCATTTTTAAAAAAACATTTTGATAGTAGGCATCTATGTCTGGTAGCTCTTCTCTGTCTACTTTTATGGCAACAAAATATTTATTAAAAAGTTTGGCGATCTCTTTGTTAGAAAAAGACTCCTTCTCCATCACATGACACCAGTGACAAGTTGAGTAGCCTATACTTAAAAATATTGCCTTATGCTCTCTTTTTGCTTTAGTAAAGGCCTTCTCACCCCAAGGCATCCACTCTACTGGATTTGTTTTGTGAGCTTGTAGATAGGGAGAAGTTTCATACTGAAGATCGTTAAGTTTTTTTTGAGCATGAAGAGAGAAAAGAAGAAAAAAGAGGAGAAAACAAGATTTCATAATTGTGCAATAATCTTTTGCATGCCCTCAAATAGAAGTCTATTATTAAGTGTTGCATTCTCAAAGAGCTTAACAAACTCTCTGGCATCACCACCAGTTACAATGATAGGAAGTCCATAAGAGGATACTTCACTTGCCAAAAGTTTCAGGTATCCATAACTAATAGCATCTTGAGAATTTTTTGCTAAGTGACCTTGGTTTAACTCAAAATTGAAGGAGTATTCTAAAGCAGAAGAGATACCAGTATAACACTTCTTCATTGCATTCTTACCAGGATAGATAAAACCACCCTCATAAATACCATCTCGAACTACATCGATTGTTACAGCACTTCCAGCATCTACTATAACACTATTATTAGTAGCTTCTACAA
>JALWTK010000086.1 GCA_027082875.1 Sulfurimonas sp.
GAATATAGCGTTTAGTGTGAAGTTTTGGTTGTGCATTACCCTCACCATCAAAAGTTGCTTTATAAGCTGTCTCCATTAGTCCTTGATAACTTACACCAATACGCTTTCCACGGTTATGACAAGTTGAGCATGTCTCTGTAGGCACACCTGAATAGTGTACTCCATGAACAGCTACTTTTACTTTGCGAGAACTCTGAATAGAGTGAACAAGCATATGCCCCGCTTCTGTTTTTGAGATAGTTTTATCATTCCCTTCATAGAGTCCAGCATTTGAGTAAGGAACATGACAAGCGGCACAGCCTATACCTCTATAGTCTCCTCTACGACTTCGCCCTTTGCTACCAGTATGGCAACGTAGACACTCTTGACGTAAATAAGTGTACACCGCTAAAGATGGGTCTTTTTCTACCTCATCGGCAGTTGGAGCAGCTGGGAGTTGTTTCATCTCTTTTGGAAAAGCTTGAGGTTCCATCTTTGAGAGTTTTTGCATGTACTCTTGATATTTTTTTGTACCTAAACGGGAGTGTAAATCTTCTGGATTTTTTGTTTTGTAGTTACCATTAACATGTGTGTAACCCTCTTTACCACCAAAGGCCCACATCGCCCCCTGAATTTTCCCTTGCTCGGTCATCATCAATGAGTTCATCTGTGAAGCTACTTGATTTCTATGACACATGCCACAAGTATTCTGGTTTATCCACGAGCTACCCGGTGCTGGGTAGAACTCTTTTGGTCCCTCATGGCTTAAAAAATACTCTAAAGTTCCTTTGTGTGCCTTACTTTTATGTCGTGTTGCAGGATTTCCACCGTGACAGATGATACAGCTATTTTTTGCATAGCCAGCCTCGGCAGCTTTTTTTGCTATTGCTTTTGCCATGCCGGAGGTATCTTCACGAATATGTTCTATCCCGCCGTGACAGTTAAGACAGTTATTCTTTTTCGTATAGTCAATCGGTGCTTGTGCCAATAGAATGCCACTTAAAAGTAAAAGGACTAAAAATATTTTTTGCATGATTATTTTTTGTCTTTACTTATCGCATCTAAAACACCGTTAATAAACTTTGGTGACTGTTCCGTTCCAAAAGCTTTTGTAATCTCTACGGCTTCATTGATAACTACAGCAGAATCAAGTGCACCAAAAAGAATCTCATAAGTAGCTAAACGCAGTGTAGCACGCTCGATACTTCCTAAACGCTCAAAATCCCACTCTTTTAAGTGCTCAACAATCTGCTTATCACAAGCATCGAGGTTAGACATAACACCTTCATAAAGATCTAGTGCGAAGTCTTTTTGCTTGTTACGGATCTTCTTCTCTTCTAAAATCTCATCAGTATGCTCAGCCGTGTTTCCATTTCCTAAGTCAAAGGCATAAAGTAAGCTTACTACGGCCATACGGGCATGGTGTCTAGTTGCCATTATAGCTCCTCATATAAATCTAACATTTCGATAACAACAGTCATCGCTTCAAAACCTTTATTTCCAGCTTTTGTTCCAGCACGCTCTATTGCTTGCTCGATGCTATCAGTCGTTAAAAGTCCAAAACTTACTGGCTTTTGGTACTTGAGACTCATAGAAGAGATACCTTTCGTAGCTTCTGCAGATACATAGTCAAAGTGAGGAGTTGCTCCACGGATAACTGCACCAAGAGCACAAACTGCATCATATTTTCCAGAACTTAAAAGCTGGTCTACAACCATAGGAAGTTCAAATGCACCAGGCACAAGCACATGTGTAAGGTCATCTTCATTCCCACCATGACGGTCAAATGCATCTTTTGCACCCTCAACTAATCTATCTACTATAAAGTGATTCCAACGTGTACTTACGATCGCAACCTTCTTGCCGTTTATTACTTTTAACTTACCTTCGATTAACTTCATTCTTATATCTCCTGTTTTATTTTATTTGTCCATAAGAGGAACTAGTCCCTCTTATTCCGCTTAGACCGCTAAGGTCACTAAAGTAAAAATTAGATTTCTCTAATTTTCTTTATTTTTTGTATTACTTTGTCTAACTCATCTAATTTTAGCATATTTGGTCCATCACTAAGCGCTATGCTTGGGTCAAAGTGTGTCTCAAAAAAGAAACCATCCACACCAATAGCAGCAGCAGCTTTTGCTAAATAAGGTACCATCGAGCTATCTCCACCCGTTTTACCATTCTCTGCTGTTGGCATCTGTACTGAGTGTGTTGCATCAAAAATAACTGGTGCAAACTCTCTCATGATGACTAGGTTTCTCATATCTACAACCATGTTACCATAGCCGAAGCTATTACCACGTTCACAGAGATAAACGCCATGACGAAGTGCATTTTCATAAGTAGGCTCAGAACATCCACGAGTTTGTAAAATCTTTAAAAGAGGGTATTTCATTGCATCTGCTGAGAGAAACTGACCTTTTTTAATATTGACTTCACAACTAGTTTTTGCACATGCCACAAGCAAATCTGTCTGTCGGCAAAGAAACGCAGGAATCTGTAGCATATCTACAACTTCTGCTACTTGGCTCACTTGCACAGACTCATGAACATCAGTTACTATTTTGTAGCCAAAATCATCTTTGACTTTTTGCAAAATTCGTAGACCCTCATCTATTCCAAGTCCACGAAAAGACTCTAAAGAGGTACGGTTTGCTTTATCAAAACTAGACTTGAAGTAAAAGTCTATAGTTTCATCATTATTATATTTTTCTAACTCTTTTGCAATTTTGAAGATATTTTCTTCACTCTCAATCACACAAGGTCCAGCTAAAAGTTTCATATTATTTGCCTTCAAAAAAAGTAAGTGATTATAGCATAATGCTTTTAATCTCTACTTAGCACGAGCCACCATAATTCCAGCAGAAACAATCAATACTATTCCAAATGTCGTGCTCATCGAAGGAAGAGCATCACCAAGCATCACTCCTACAATAATAGAGAAAAGTATATTTGTATAACTCACTGCTCCAACTATTCCTGCCTTTGTCTCTCCGTATGCCTTTGTCATTAGTACTTGAGAAAGAGTTGCAAAAAGTCCCATAGCTAGCAAATAAACCCAAGTAATTCCCTCTGGCATAACAAACTCAGCGAAGATAAAATCTAGCTCTTTTATTTGAATATAGGGTGATATGAAAAAAAGAATAATCGGTCCAATAGTTCCCGTGAGCATAAATGAGAGCACAATAGCGCGAGTATCATAGTAGGCTTTAAGCTCCCGTACTGAAGTATAAGCAAGAGCTGCTCCTACCCCACTAAAAAGACCTAGAACATCATACTCAGTAAATCCGATGCCACTAGGTTCTGTTATAAATACTATCCCTATAAAGCCTACAAAAACTGCAAGCCAACCCTTGAGTGGTAACTTTTCATGTAAAAATAAAAAAGCAAATATAGCAGTAAAGATAGGACTAGTTTTGGAGTAAGTCATCGCATCACCTAGCGAGATATGTGCGATATTGTAAAAGAATGCCAGAAGTGCAACAAAACCCATAAATCCACGAAAAAAGAGTAAAAAAGGTTTGCCACCTTTGTGGGTCATAGGTTTTTTCAGAACTGCCAAACCGATGATAATAACGCCAGCAATATTTCTAAAAAAGACAACCTCAAGTGAGCTCATACTCTCACTCGCAAGCTTAGCAAAGGCACCCATAATGGCGAAGGTAAAAGAGGCGATAAGCATATACTTAACACCATTGTTTAAGTTAGTAAGTATTTTCATAAATGCAATTATACCCATCTATTTACTTCTTAAAATTATAATACTCTAAATCACTCAAGGAAACTACATGTTAAACATTATCATCTTAGCTATTGTAGCTTATGGATTTTACTATATCTTCACAAGTTATAGTAAATATGAAAGCTACTCTAAAAAGGCTTTTCAAAACTTCTCTGTCTCATATGATTCACTCAAAAATAGTGAACTTGGTCTTTTTGTAGCCTTAGTAGCCAAAGTTGCTAAAGCAGATGGAAAAGTAGATGCTCTTGAAGCACAACTTGTTGGCATCATGTTTGATGACATCTCAGCAGTTTTTCCAGAACCGGCAAAGACAAAAGATATCTTAAAAAAGATATTTAACGAAGAGAAAGATCGTAGTGACAACATTGAAAAAGTTGCTCATACTTTAGCACATGCCATAAAGAGAAATAAGGCACAACAACAACAATTTATGGGATTTTTAATCCAACTCGCATTTGTTGATGGAGAAGTAAGTTCTAGTGAAGAAGAGATCTTACAAACTATAGCTGGGGCTTTAGAATTTGATCCAAATGCTTATCATACTATTTTCGATCAGTTTGAGAAAATGATGCAAAATGTTCAGCCAAAAGCTACACTTGAAGATGCCTATAGAGTTTTAGGTGTCCACGCAGAGGATGATATGAAAGTCATTAAAAAAGCATATAGAAAGCTTGTTAGAGAATATCACCCTGACATCATCGCTTCACAAGGAAAAGGTGAAAAGTATATGGAAGAAGCAACAGCTAAAACACAAGAGATCAACCAAGCTTATGAGATGATCAAAGAGTCAAGAAACGATTAATCTCCGAATTGACTTGTATATCTATTTCGGTGTGAGATAAACTTACATCGAAAGAAAAAATTTACTGCAAAATATGTATTTGCTACGCCAAGAATAGTATAAACCAATAATTCATTCATCCCTAAACTCTTCAATATCACCAAAGAGATATAACTCACAAGTGCTAAAATAATAATTTGAAGTAGCATATACAAGCGAGGCAGAAGTTGAGAATTAGATCTACGATTATTATGTCCATGTCTTCTATCCATTATATATTCCTCTGTTATCAATTATTGAAATAATAACATTAAATAAGTTAAATACTTATTAACATAATTAAATTTTAAAGTCCTTTTCCCAAAAAAACTCTATCCATTGATTTGCTTCATTTATCCAGAAATCTGGCCTATAACAAGAAGTATTTTTATAATAAAGTGTTGCTGATTTGAACTCTACACTTGGAAACTCATTTTGTAAAAAGTGAATTATTGCCTGAAGTGTTTCTCCACTATCTGCTATGTCATCCACTACCAAAACTCGTTGTACTTCTTTAAATGTACATGTTCCAAAAAGAGTAATACTCTCGCGTTTACAACTAACATCATAAAGTTCTGTACGAAGTGTTTGCACTTCGCGTATGTCTAATCCTTCTGCCATTACATGAGCAAGTGTGAGCCCCCCTCTGGCTATTCCCACTATAGCTTCTGCATCAAAACTTTTTACTTCTTTGATTAAACGACATGTATCATCTCTAAATGCCTCGTATGAGTAATAATATTCCAATTCATTCCTTATTGTTTTTTTTAATTCTTAGTAATAATATTGACTAAAGTTTATTCGTAGTATACTCTTTGAAAATAAAATATTTCAAAAAAGGAAATGTAAATGATAAAAATAGTTTCAAAAATTGCACTACTTGGTTTAGTAGTAGCAGGTATTACTGGATGTTCAGATAAAGAACCAGCACCAAAAGCAACGGCATATACACCTACATTTGAGTGTAAAATAGAAAATGTACTAGCCCCTAGATGGACTTGTATTCCTGATGTTCCCGGTTACTATGCTGGTGTTGGTATAGCTAATAAAAGTGCTGCGGGTATGTCACATATGCGTAAAGTTGCAGTTATGAACGGTCGTTCAGATCTAACACAGCAGATCAAAACAAAAGTAAAAGATAAAATGGAAGGTTTTACTGAGACCACAGGTATGGGTGATGCAGAAACAGTTGATCATGTAACAACTGCTGTTACATCACAGCTTGCTGGTGAAACACTTAGTAAGTCTAAAGCAGTAGACATGTGGACTGCACCTTCCGGTGCTCTTTATATGTTAGTGACTATTCCAGAAGATGCTGTAAATAGTGTTGTAAAAAGTAGTGTAAAAACGAGTCTTGACAACGACAATGCAAGATGGCAACAGTATCGCTCTGAGGATGCACAGAAGAAACTTGATGCTGCATTTCCAACAAACTAAGCTCTAATTTTCTTGCCCTCTTTTGAGGGCACTTTTCTCCTCACAACTCACCCTAACTATAATTTAGATATAATCACAAAAATATAAACAACTCTACATAATTTTTATAAGGTACATCCATGAAAAAAATCGCCATCGTTGGTCGTCCAAATGTTGGAAAAAGCTCTCTCTTTAATCGTTTAGTCAAAAATCGTGATGCGATTACTTCAGAACAAGCAGGTACTACTCGCGATGTAAAACGTCGCCATGTTGTTATAGCAGATAAAGAGGCATTACTTCTTGATACAGGTGGTCTGGACAAGGGCTGTGAGCTTTTTGATAAGATCAAAGAAATGTCACTCAAAGCCGCGTATGCTGCTGACATTATTCTTTATATGGTTGATGGAAAAAGTATTCCAGAAGATGAAGATAAGAAGTTTTTTTATGAGCTTCAAGCTATGGGCAAAGAGATGGCACTTGTTGTCAATAAGATAGACAACGACAAGATGAAAGAGAAACTTTGGGATTTTTATGAGTTTGGAACTGGAGATATTTTCGGAATTTCTGTTTCACATAACCGTAACACAGTGGAACTCTTAGACTGGATAGCGGATAGAATTCCTGAAGAGGATCGTATAAAAGATGAAGAAGAAGTTGTAACTTTAGTCGAAGAAGAGAGTGAAGATATGAGTGATGAGGAATTTTTTCAGACAAGAGATGAAGAGGATGACGGTTTTACTTACTGGGATGAAGATGAGATGGATGGTCTTATCACTGATGACTCAATCTTTGGAAATAATGACCGTATCAAAGAGTTTGATGAAGAAGATGTTGACCATATTAAGATCGCTATTATTGGGCGAACTAATGTTGGTAAATCTTCACTTTTAAATGCACTTCTTGGTGAAGAACGCTCTGTTGTAAGTAGTGTTGCGGGAACAACTATTGATCCTATTGATGAGACAATCCAGTATAAAGATAAGCAAATTACCTTTGTTGACACTGCAGGTTTAAGACGTCGTGGGAAAATTTTAGGTATTGAGAAGTATGCGCTAATGCGTACTACAGAGATGCTTGAAAATGCCAATATGGCACTAGTGGTTTTAGATGCAAGTGAACCATTTTTAGATCTTGATGAGAAGATAGCGGGACTTGTAGATAGTAACCGCCTCTCATGTATCATCATTTTAAACAAGTGGGATATCTCTAAACGCGAAGATCATGATAAAATCATCAAAGAGGTTCGTGAGAGATTTAAGTTTTTAGCATATGCACCTATTTTAACACTCTCTGCACAAACACACCAGCGTGTTGATAAACTGCATGATATGATCCTAGAGATAAATGAAAACTACTCTCAAAGAATTTCGACAAGTAAGGTAAATGAGGTAATAGAGAGAGCACTACGACGCCATACACTACCAAGTGTAAGTGGTCAGGTTATCCGTATCTACTATGCAACACAGTATGAAACGCGACCACCAAAGATAGCTATCATCATGAACAAGCCATCTGGCCTACACTTCACTTATAGACGCTATCTTACAAACAAAATGCGCGAAGCCTTTAACTTTACAGGGACACCTCTTCTCTTTAAAGCGAAGAAAAAAGGGGAGAAGTAATGGCTTTACTCCTTACTCTTCTTATAGGTGGTGCATTGCTTACTTCTCTTAGTTTTTATTTTTACAAAAAAATGAGTGATGAAGAGAAGTCTAAAAAGGCTTAATCACTACCATCGCTACAATGACAAGCATGAGCAGTGTTGGCACTTCATTGTAAACTCTAAAATATTTTCCACTCTTCTCACAGCTATCAGATGCTAACTGCTTTCTAAAATACTCCATAGAGTAAAAATAAACCAGTAAAATCGCTACAAAAAATAGCTTAGCATGTAACCATCCACCAGACTTAAAGAAGTTAAAATTACCAATTACTGAGAGGTATATAAGAATACTTCCACTTATAAGAGTAGCCCACATTGCAGGTACACCTATATACTTAAAGAGTTTATACTCTTGAATCTTGACAACTTGTACAAAACCTTCATTGTCCTTATGTTCTGTATGATAAATAAAAAGTCGTGGCAAATAAAAAAGCACTGCAAACCAAGAGATAAACGAAACTACATGAAACCATAAAACCCATTCAAACATACTAAATCCTTAAAACTTTTTTTCTATATAGAGTGTATTGTAATTTGAACCACCATGCTTTACATTATTAATAAGACCAAAGATACCTGAACGGTGTTTCAGTGCCCATCCCAAATGAGTATCATAAAGTGGTTCATAGCGAATCAACCTGCCAAAATCAAAATCCAAACTTATATCAAGATAGTTGAGAATTTTCGAGTTATTATCTTGATTTGATTCTGCATCTGCTTTCTCTACATATAAAATATTACTTGTATAAGATGCACCCTCACCAAAACCTAAACGTAGTCGATTTGAGAGAAAATCCATGTTGAGATAGAGTTTAAAATAGAGTGTAGTCTCATAAACTACAGAATCATTTACATTTCTATCATCAAATGCAGAAAGTCCACTCTTTATGTAAAAATCAAAAGGTAAATCTAAAACACCCTCTTTAAGCATATACCCAGTATCCAGTGCTGTTACATAGAGTCCCTCTGGATAGTTAGATGTAAAATCTCCTGAGATGATGTCACCTAAGTCACTTGTCGAGGCTTGACCATAAGCGAGACGTAAAGAGTAATTATTTTTGGCAAAAAGCGAAGTTATAAGAAAAAAGAGTAGTAGAGTAAGTTTCAAATAGAGTCCTTGAAGTTTGAGAGAGAAGAGAGATTATCAGTCTCAAGAAGAGGCTGATATATTTTAGTAGCGCAGTTTAAACTATGCGTCTAAAGTTTCTAAATCTTTTACAGATCCATTTTTATGATCAACAACTTTATCATGTAAACGGCGAAGAGCTTTTGATCCTTTGTCTATTGCCAAGTCAATAGCTGCATCTAAAGAGTCATCACCTTGAGTAATAATTACTGGTTGTGCATGAGCGATTTTAATATCAAACTCTACTAAAACACCTTTTTTCTCAGCGGCAACCACACAGTTGATACTTGTAATATCTAATGAATATTTTCTGAATGCTTCTACAGCATTTTCGATGTGAGCCTTTGTAGCGTCATTAAGTGTAATGTCTTTTGATCTAATTTGTAAGTTCATAATAAATCCTTTGTTTACCAAAAGTGTAACAAAATAAAGCTGAGATTGGTATAATACTGCAAAAAAAAACTAGGAATTTATTCTATGAGAGTACTAACAGGCATTCAGCCCTCTGGTGATTTACATATTGGAAACTATTTTGGGTCTATTAGACAGATGGTCGAGGCACAAAGAACAAGTGAAACTTTCGCGTTTATAGCAAACTACCATGCAATGAGCAGTGGTAATGGTGGGGAAAGATTAGCAAAGCTTACTATGCAAACTGCAACTGACTTTTTAAGTTTAGGCATAGACCCAGAAAAATCAACTTTTTGGGTACAGTCAGATGTTAAAGAAGTGCTTGAACTCTACTGGATTCTTTCTGCATTTACTCCTATGGGTCTACTAGAACGTGCTCATAGTTATAAGGATAAAACGGCAAAGGGTATCTCTGCAAACCATTCACTTTTTTCTTATCCAGTTTTAATGGCAGCCGATATACTTCTGTATTCCCCTGAGATTATCCCTGTTGGAAAAGATCAGATACAGCATGTAGAGATTGCTCGTGATATCGCTATAAAGTTTAACAATGAGTATGGAGATATTTTAACTATTCCAGAGTTTCGTGTTCAAGAAGAGGTACAGACTGTTCCTGGAACTGATGGGCAAAAGATGTCAAAAAGTTACGGCAACTGTATCAATATCTTTGGTGAAGAGAAAAAACAACTCAAAACTATTAAAAAAATAGTGACTGAGCAAGTAGCCCTTGAAGAACCAAAAAAGTTTGAAAACTGTAATGTCTACAATATGGCAAAACTCTTTTTAAATGAAAGCGAATTAGTTGATTTACAAAACCGTTACACAAAAGGTGGCGAGGGTCATGGACACTTCAAGCTTTATCTTGCAGATGTGATGTGGGAGTACTATAAGCCTTTTAGAGAACAACGTGAGTACTACTTAAATAATCAAGGTGAAGTAAGAGAGATTTTAAAAATGGGTGCAGACAAAGCAAGAGCAAAAGCTGCTCCTATGATGGATAAAATCCGCTCTGCTACAGGGATTTTATACTAAGTAAGTTTAAGAGTTCTCTCTTAAACTACTTGAGTTCTAGACTCTTTTTAGCGATAAAATGGCGTTTAGACCAGTTCTTCCCCTTAAGCTTTAAAAGAGAGCGGACTTCTTCATTCACTAGTACATAGTTAAGCACTACCTCAACACTTGATGCACCTTTCATTTTAGACACTTTAAGTACCTTTTTCTCATGTGCCGCGATTGAGACATTTTCACTCTCTTTAAGTGCAAGATGAGGAATAGTTTTCTTTCCCTTTTTTCTTACATAGTGTGTCGTAAGAGAAATCGTTTTCTTCCCTATTACGTTTGTTCCATTTTTATAAGTAAGAGTAAGTTCTAACTCCCGAGCACCAAATCCACTAGGAATATTATGCGGTTGAGGATTCTTAATAGTAATATAGAGGCTATTCTTTTTCTCTTTTAACGATAAGCGAAGGGCATGTAACCACATTGTATCTGTATGTGCACCTTTAAAACCATGGTGACGGACATTACGCATCTTTACTTTACCATCATACATTTTATATGTAGCAGCCACATCTTGACGATGCTCACCCATATGACACTCTACACACTTCTTCGAGCCTTTGACATACTCATCTTGCATATTTGTAAAAATGACACCATTTACACTTCTATCGTTGGCATGACATACAAAGCAGAGTTTATTTGGGTTTTTATCCATAAACTCATGATGTATTGTTTTATGATAAGGAGATTTTGCATCACGAAAGGGTCCAGTCATAGTTCCAGACTTTGTCCATTCTACACGATTTATTCCGCGTTTACTTGCATCATATTCATCATGTATCTTATCTATATTATGACAGACTACACAGTTTATTCCTTCACTAATAGAGTCTGCGTTCACAGCCTTATCTACTTCACTACCCTTATCAAGTCCCATAACGGCTGCTATCTCATAATCTTCATCTGTGGAAGTTACAGAGATACGAGGGTTATGACAAGTTGCACATTGAACTTTGACACTATTTAAACTTTTACGAGTTTTTCGTGATACATAATCAAGTGATTTTCTAAAGTACTCATCATTTTGATAGTGACTCTTTGAGTGCCAGGACTCATCCCACTCTTTTACTATACGAAGATGACAAGCCTTGCAACTTTGTGAATCTTGATAGCGTTCATCTACTGCCACTACTTTTGCAGCACCAAAGAGTGAACTGAGTGTTACTAGAAAAAGAAGAAAGTACTGCATAACTTATCCTTTGTGTTGATTAAGCCAAACCATTAAACCTTTTTGAGCATGCAGTCTATTTTCTGCTTCGTTAAAGACTATCTCACTATGCTCATCCATGATGTCCTCTGAAACTTCTTGTCCTCTATAAGCTGGAAGACAGTGTAAGAATTTTGCATCTTTTGCAGCAAGACACATCATAAGACCATCAACCATAAAACCAGAAAAATCTTTTATGCGTTGCTCTTTTTCGTCTTCTTGACCCATAGAAGCCCAAGTGTCTGTAGTAACAATAGTCGCTCCAGAGATAGCCTCTTTAGGATCATTCATCACTTTGATAATCGCGCCGCTCTCTTTAGCCATCTCAAATGCTTCTTCTATGATAGCGGCATCTACTTCATAGCCCTTAGGAGTAGCGATACGAAGTTCAAAACCTAGTTTTGCAGCGAGCATAAGCCATGAGTGCGTCATATTATTTCCATCGCCTACATAAGCGACAACTGCATCTTTTTCTACCCCATACTCAACCATAGTCAAGTAATCAGCAAGAAGTTGTACGGGATGATAAGAGTCAGTCAGACCATTTATAACTGGTACTGTAGAGTTAGCTGCAAACTCCTCTATCATAGAGTGCTCAAAAGTACGTATCATAACCATATCACACATACTACTGATAACCTTTGCAGTATCTGCTACAGGTTCACCACGACCGAGATGAATATCACGGTTAGATAAAAAGAGTGCATGCCCACCAAGCTGGAACATTCCTGTCTCAAAGCTGACGCGAGTACGAGTAGAACTCTTCTCAAATATCATTGCAAGTGTTTGCATCTCTAGCTGTTTCTTGTAAACGCCATCTTTAAGATCTTTTTTAATCTCAATAGCAATATCAATAATTTCTAAGATCTCTTCTTTTGTAAAATCTTTTAGTGTTAAAAAATGTCTCAATTTTTCTTCCTAATATTTTTGTTTAATCTATATAATATAATAGTTTATATTAATTTAACTTTTTTGAAGCATTTTTGCTACTTCTTTGGCATGATATGAGATAATTATATCTGCACCTGCACGTTTAAATGCTATCATCGTCTCCATAACAACACGATCATAGTCTATAAGATTATTCATTCCTGCCATCTTCAGCATCGCATACTCACCACTTACATTATAGACAGCCATCGGTAAGCTTGTTGCATCTTTTATCTCTCTTACTAAGTCTAAGTAAGCCAGAGCTGGTTTCACCATAAGGATGTCGGCACCCTGCATCTCATCACTCACAGACTCAGCGATAGCCTCACGACGGTTTGCTGGATCCATCTGGTATGAAGAACGATCTCCAAAACTAGGAGTTGACTCAGCCACATCACGGAATGGTCCGTAGTATCCTGAAGCAAACTTTGTAGAGTAAGACATGATAGGGAGTTCTTTATACCCTGCTCCATCTAAAGAACTACGAAGTTGCTCAATGATACCATCCATCATACCACTTGGTGCTATCATATCTGCCCCAGCTTTGGCATGGATGATTGCCTGCTCCCCTGAAATCTCCAAGGTAGCATCATTATCCACAGTCTCATTTACTTCATCAATAATTCCACAGTGTCCATGGTCTGTATATTCACAAAAACATAAGTCAGTTACTACAAACATATCAGGGTGAGCAGCTTTAATACCTCTTACAGCAGTAGCAATGATGCCATGCTCACAAAGAGAGTCACTTCCTATGGAATCTTTTGTATCAGGAATACCAAAAAGAATGATAGAGTAGATACCTAAAGACTTCAACTCTTCACACTCTTTGATAGCTACATCTAAACTCATCTGAAAAACACCAGGCATAGAGCTTACTTCTGTCTTGATATTCTCACCACTTCGTATAAAAAGTGGATAGATAAAGTCTTCTACATGTACATGAGTTTCTCTTACTAAAGAGCGCAGATTCTTATTTAAACGGGTACGACGAAATCTTTGAAACATTCTTAAACCTTTTTTTTGCTATAATTAAATTTAGAATACTATTTTACCCTTTTAAAGATTAAACTAAATGAATATAACAATTTCCCAAGAAGCAAACTTACCCTCACGTTTTGGTCAGTTTTATGTCAAAGCCTTTAAACAAGGTGAAAAAGAACACCTAGTTATCTATGCAAAAAAGCTAGAGAAAGAACCTATTGTCCGTATCCATTCCGAGTGTTTGACAGGCGATGCACTAGGTAGCCTAAAGTGCGACTGTAGAGATCAGCTTGAATATGCATTAGATCTCATTGGTAAAGAGGGTGGCATGGTTATCTATCTCCGTCAAGAAGGAAGAAATATCGGACTACTCAACAAAATAAATGCTTATGCCCTACAAGATCAAGGTTTAAATACAATAGAAGCAAACCACCAACTAGGTTTCGCAGCAGATGAACGTACTTATGAAATCGTACAGTATATTTTAAATGATTTTAATATTGAAAGAATAAAATTATTAACAAATAATCCTGATAAAATGAGTGCATTAGGGGATATTGAAATACTCTCTCGCGTTCCCATAATCATAGAAGCAAATGAGTTCAATGCAGCTTACCTTGATACAAAACGCGATGAGATGGGACATCTCTTTTAAAAAAGTACTCTAAAAGTAGATCCTTCATGCTCTTTACTCTTTATCTCTAACTTAAAATGATGGAGTGCAAGAATATTACTTACTATGAAGAGTCCTAGACCAAGAGAGTTATTCCATGTATTTTCATTGACTCTGTAGAACTTACTTGTAAGATTTTCTATATCTTTTTTTGAGATGCCTATTCCTGAGTCACTTACACTGCAACTCTCTGCATTAAATGTGATAATCACCTCATCTTCTGAATACTTAAAAGCATTTTCAACAAGGTTTGTGATGACCACACTAAAGAGTGAACTATCTCCTTTTATACTTATACCCTTTTCCCCTTTTATAATAACTTCTCGTTTTGGATAATTAAGTTTAATGTTCTCAACCGTATCGATAATAAGTTCAGAGAGATTTATAGTTTTGAAGTTCATCTCTTGTTGTCCACTATCTAACTTACTTGAGAGTCGTAGAGTATCTATCAGTTCACTCAATTTCACACCATTTTTGTATATCTTAGTAAGAAATTTTTGTCGAATATTTGGGTTTATCTTTTCATCTTCCATAAGTGTTTGTGAATAGCCATTTATTACAGCTATTGGGTTCTTAAATTCATGGCTAATTGCAGAAATGATATCATCTTTTTGCTTATTTGAGCTCTGAAGTTTTGCAGTGAATTTACTCTTTTGTTTCTCTTTTTTAGTCAAAATCTGTGCCACTTTTGTAAGAAGTAAAGTAATGTTATAGAACTCAAGTGAAAGTTCTGATCGTATATAAGTTTCTTTCTTTTTCTTAGTAAGTGAGCTTAAAAAGTTAGCAATTTTTTCTATCTCTTTTTCTATTTTAGCACTTATCTTGTAAGTCACACTGAGTACGAAGAGAAAAAAGAGCAGTAAAAGGCCTAAAATCTCTTCACCTAAACTTAAGAGATCTGCATTGATATTTTTTATCTCTTTTGAGAGACGTATATACATAGGAGGATTAAGATTATCATAACGTCTTGCAATATAGAGCAAGTCCTTGTCTATGGTTTTTGAATGGCGGATTTTAATACCATACTTATTTTTATTTGCTTCTACTATCTCCTCTCTATACTTATGATTTTCCATCTCTTTTTTATCTTTATGGGATTCTGCAAGTATCTCTCCATCAAGATTTATAAGTGTCAAACGTAAACCAAGTTTAGTTTTTATATTTTTTGCAAGTTGATCAAGATTTGTACCATCTTTGATAGTAAAAGAGATAATTTTTATATCATTTATGAGAGACTCTTTTGTCTGTTCTCTGTGAAAGTTCTCTATCCAGTAATAGACAAGTCCACCAAGAATCAAGAAAAGTGTCGTAAAGATGAGTAAAAATTTACGAAGAATAAGTTGGTGGATATTTAACAAAATATATACCCTTCCCCTCGAACTGCTTGAATGTAATTCTTCTCACCACTAGGGTCTATACTCTCTTTGAGCCTTTTTATAGCGACATTGACAGTCTTAGGCTGTTTGTTTTCGCTATCGCCCCAGACACGTTCAAGGAGAGTATCACGGCTAAAAAGTACATTTGGATTTTTGATAAATTCAAGAAGAAGTTCTGACTCTAAGTGAGTGAGTTTTACCATTTCACCAGCAACCGTGAAGCTTTTGTTACTAGTGTTGTAGAGGATATCACGCTGTTTTATGACCTCTTGTATTTGCTTGGTTCTACGTATAAGTGCTGCAACACGTGCCTTGAGTTCTGCAACATTAAAAGGTTTAGTGATATAGTCATCACCACCACGTTCAAAACCCTCTACTATATCATCAGAGAGGTCTTTTGCACTCACATAGATAACAGGTTGATTATAACCCTCTTGACGAATAGTTTGTATAAACATACTCCCCTCAACACCAGGAAGGTTTCTATCCATAAGGATAAGCGAGACATCTTCTTCATCGAGAATATCACGGACATTAAGAGTATCTACACAAGAGATAACATCATAACCTGCACTGCTAAGAGTATAGTCAAGAAGATCTAAAATATCCTCTTCATCATCAACTATAAGTATTGTCTTTTTCATAACACTATTGTAGCATATTCTAGTTATGAACAGTGTTTAGTTATGAAGACTTCCACCTTTTTTTGCATAGACTAAAAGGTTAGCGATACTGATGGCACGAGAAGCAATTTTTCCACTTTTACGTAGTGCTCTGAGCATTTTGTGAAATTTCTCAAAAGATTTGAGTCCATCTGCTTGAGCTGAGAGATTTCTCTCTACCATCTCATAAAGATCATCAGTCTTATTCTCTTCTATGAGTACATCGTTATAGATCTCGCCGATCTCCTCTTCATCATCACACTCAAGCATACTCAGAGTTAGCTCTATAGCCTTAACTGTTGAACTTTGCATAGGTACTGCATACTCGTTAATAGTCTCTACATCCACATCAGAACATACAGCAGTAAAACCACGGATAAAACTTCTCGTATTTGAACATGCACGTGAAAGTTCATTTGTTATCTTCAGATAAGCGATGACTTGGCGAAGATCTCTTGCTTCTGGAGTGTAGAGTGCAAGTACTTTGATGATAGAGTTATCTATAGCATCTGCTTTTGAACCTATGTTTTTGATGTAAGAACGAGCCTCTTGAAACTTATCAGTGTCACAAGTTTTGATAGCTGCATTTATTAAGATATTTGCTTCAAGAAGACCATTACCTATCTCAAGAATTTTACTTTTTATCTCATCTAAATTTGTTTGAAATTTCGATACCATTATTTTTCCCTTTTTTTAATATTTATTTTTAACCAAAACGACCAGTAATATAGTCTTCTGTCTTTTTCTCTTTAGGATTTAAAAAGATATTTTCAGTCTTATCAAACTCTATTAAATCTCCAAGATACATAAATGCTGTGAAGTCACTTATACGAGATGCTTGTTGCATATTGTGTGTAACGATGGCGATACTGACATCTTTTTTCAGTTCAACTATAAGCTCTTCAATAGCCCCAGTTGAGATGGGATCAAGTGCAGAAGTTGGCTCATCAAAAAGCAATATTTCTGGTTTTACAGCAACCGCACGAGCGATACATAAACGCTGTTGCTGTCCACCTGAGAGTCCCATAGCAGACTTATCAAGTCTATCATGAACCTCTTTCCACAGAGCTGAGCCCTTAAGTGCCACTTCAACACGATCAGCAAGTTCAGTCTTGTTCTTCACTCCAGCAATCTTAAGACCATAAGCGACATTCTCAAAGATACTCATTGGGAAGGGTGTTGGCTTTTGAAAAATCATCCCTATCTTTTGGCGAAGTTCTATAAACTCGTTCTCTTTTTTGATCTCTAGAATATCACTCACACTTTTATCTTGATCTGTGAACTCTATCTTACCCTCGTATTTATTTCCAGGATAAAGGTCGTGGATACGATTCATACTTCTAAGAAGTGTAGACTTTCCACAACCACTCGGCCCAATAAGTGCCGTAATAGCATGGCGTTTGATAGGGAGGTTGATATTTTTGAGTGATGGATGCTCCACACCAGGGTAGGTAAATGAGAATTTTTTAATGTTTAAAACTGGCATAATTTTTCCTATTTTTTGTTTCTAGTGATAAATCTACCACTTAAGTTGATGATAAGTACAAGGACTGTGAGTATAAATGAAGCAGCCCAAGCTAAATCACGGCTAGACTCTTCTGGCTCATTTGCAAGATCGTAGATACTTACTGTCAATGAGGGAAATGATTCAGTTAAATCAAGGCTAAAATAGTTTGATGTCTCTGAAGTGAAAAGTAGTGGTGCTGTCTCACCGATGATGCGAGCAAACGCAAGGAGGATACCGGTCATGATACCTACTTTTGCTGCTTTTATAACGATATCAATGATGACCTTGTACTTACTTGCACCAAGAGCAATCCCTGCTTCTCTGAGTTCACGAGGAACGAGAGAGAGCATATTGTCAGTAGTGTTTATAACAACTGGTATCATCATAATAGCTAAGGCGATAGCTCCTGCAAAACCACTTGTCCCACCAGTAGGAACAACCACAACAGCATAAACAAAGGCACCAATAACAATAGAAGGTGCTGACATCATGATGTCAGAGAGGTCACGGATAACATCGGCATACTTCCCACGACCATACTCCTGTATGTAGATACCAGCAGCCATTCCAAGAGGAATACCGATAATAGAGGCAAGTCCAGCTAAAATCATCTGACCAACAATAAGGTTACGAAGTCCTCCATCTATAAGGTCATTTAAAAAGAGTCCAAAGTGAAATGAGCTTAACCCTTTTATAAAGAGAGTTGTCAGTATCCAAGCTAAAAATGCTAAACCGATGAGTGCAGAAAAAATACTAAGTCCTAAAAAGATTTTATTTATGATAAGTCTCATTATTTAGCCTTTTTAAGAAAGTAAAATTTTGCGATACTTATTACCGCAAAAGAGATAATGAAAAGGATAAGTGCAAGATAGAAAAGTGCAGACTCACCAAGCCCACTTGCCTCACCAAAGTTATTTGCCATAGCAACAGGGATAGAAATAGTAGGATCTGTAATCTTCTGAGGCAGTACAAATATAGATCCGATAAGAAACGCCACCGCCATAGTCTCACCAAGAGCACGACCAAGAGCTAAGATGATAGAGCCGATGATACCCACCTTAGAGTATGGAAAGATGATATCTTTGATGACCTCAAACTTTGTAGCACCGAGTGCATAAGCAGACTCTTTTAGTACTGCTGGTGTTGTATTCATACTATCACGAGTAATAGCTGCCATAAATGGAAGTATCATAACACCTAGAACCAGTCCAGCCGTTAAAAGTGAGACCTGATACCCACCAAACATATCAGCGATGATAGGTGCGAAATAGTAAAGACCCCACATACCAAAGATGATAGATGGAATAGCTGCTAGAAGCTCTATAGCAATTCCTACAACATTTGAGATATTTTTCGGTGCTATCTCTGCTAAGAAGACTGCAATACCCATAGCGATAGGAAGGGCAAATACAAGAGCGATAAGAGTAGTAAGAAGTGTCCCTACAATAGGCACAAGACCACCATAGATAGTCTTTGTAGTAACATCATCGTCTTCATCATCAAGCATCATATCATCATCTTCATCATCAAGCATCATATCATCTTCATCTTCTATACTGGCATCTTTAACTTCACTACTTGCTTTGTCACTCATATTTGTAGAGGGTGTTACAGCGGTAGAAGAAGAGATCTCTATAGGAACTTCTTTGTTCCAATCAGGGTTAGTAATAAAGTCAAACCCAAACTCATCAATAGCGGGTTTAGCAGCACTGTAGAGGGTAATGAAGATACCAACAAGAAGTACAAAGACAAGTGATGCACTCGAAAGTGCAAGTTTTTGAAAGATTTTTTCCATATATTTTTAAGCCTATTGTAAAATAAAGTATGGAATTTTACTAAAATTTGATTACGTTAAGGTTACAAGAGTTAAAAGAACTCCATATCTCCATCATCTTCGGGCAGAACACTAGGCTCAAGAGACATCTCAATCTGTGCAATATTTGAGTAAAATGACTTATCCATATAGTGAATATCTTCTGCTGTTTTTTCTTCAAGCACAGTGCGTTTCCACTCTAAAAGATCAGAAATAAGTCCTCTCATGAGAAGCAGAAGCATCTCACTATTTTCATCAAGAGTATACTCTGTAAGTTTTTGTCCTAAGAGCATGAGAGAGTAACTCAAATCTTTAAATTCAAAGAGAGGGTTAAGCACTCTTGTATATCCTGCAAAAAAGTGGATCAGGGCTGCATTCATCTCTATTGAGTACTCATTTGTGTAGTTTATCATCTCCACATCACGTTCAAGTTCATGAAGTTCATCATAGACTTCAGGATCAAGGTCTATCTCACTAAAGTAACTTTCTGCAGAGGTTTCAAGACTCTCTTTTTCTACTTTTATACTTAGCTCTTCCTCTTTTTGTACAGAATCGATACACTTATGCTCATGTTGAAATTTGTAAGACATATCTATAAAGTAACGCAAGGCATCTGCTAGATCGATAGAAGCTATGTTGAAGGTCTTAACATTTTCATCCTCAGCATAAAGATGAGCAGACCAGTGCTCAAATGCTTCAAGTAAAAAGAGGAAAATATCCTCTAAGTCTTGATCTTTTTTCACAAGAAGATAAGCAATAGTTCCCGCTACACTGAGCTCATAGATAGCCTCAAGGTGTTCATGAATCTCTTTTAAACCACTAATATCAGTTATCTGCTCTTTAAATTGATAAAGAGCAGTAGTAAAAGTAGTCACTTTTAGATCGTTTGCTGGTTCATCCATCATCTCAAATGCAGCAATATGAAGTGCTGTAGTGAGATTTCCTGATAGCAACATCTTATCTTGAAGTTTTCTAAAGCTGGAGTTATCGTTGAGTCTTGAGCTCTTTTCCATCTCTTTGCTTGTTTTTATAAGTTTAGAGAGGGCAAGTTCATGTGTAGTAGAGAAATGAGCATCGAGCTTGAGCTTCTCACTCTCTAAAGATTTAAAGTGAATTTTCCCTATTTTATTAAAGAGGTAGTTTACTTTTTGTTTTTTACTATTTATCTCATTATAAAAATCTAATTCACTTTGTGTTATCTCTACACAGAAGATTTTATGTACTTTTTTACGAGAACTAACATTGAGCTGATCTAAAAAAACAAGATAACTACTCGACTCTTTTTCTATAAAAACACGGTACTTATTTGTAGCATACTCTGTTTTTTCTACATAACAGGGATCAAACTGAGAGTACTCATAATGGTTTATATACTTAGAAAAGACCTCTTTTTCATCAATATTACACGAGGTAAAGTAGGTATCAAGATGTCTATTTGTCGCACCAAAACGGCGTTTACCAAGTGTAGAAAATAGATGCCTTCTTCTCTCTCTATCATCAATACAGATATTTGCTATTTCAAGATAGTATGCTCTATCTACTTTTATGTTTACCTGTCTTAAAGAGATGGTTGTATCATCATTTTTCTGATACTGAATATATTGTGCAAAGTGCTTTGAGGCATTCTCTTCACTAATATATAGGATATTCTCGAGAGCTTCATAAGAGCTCGCAGTAGCAGGTGTTTGAAAAGAAAAAGTGTGAGATAGATTTTTATTCATAAGTGAGATTCTACACCAACTTGACTGAAGGGATTATTTAATCCCTTTCTCAGTCCAGTATGCTCTAATTTTAGTAGTTAAAGTCTCAGGTAGTGGTACAAAACCTAAACCTTTTGCTATATCTTGACCATTTGTATAAGCCCAGTCATAAAATGCAGTCACTTTTTTATCTGTAGCAGCTTTTTCAACAGGTACAAGAATGAAAGTTGCCGCTACCATAGGGTAAGACTCCGCACCTTTAGGGTCAGCTATCACAGAATAAAAGTCTTTCTTTGGATCAAGTGTCGCTTTTGCAGCAGCTGTTTGAAAGCTCTTAAGTGTTGGCTTGATGAAGTTACCTTCACGGTTCTCTACTATTGCCATTGCAATGTCGTTGTTCTTAGCATCTGCATAGTCAATGTAACCAACTGAGTACTTAGTCTGCTTAAGAAGTGCAGCGACACCAGAGTTTGTCTTTCCACCGATATGGTGATCACCAGGCCAACTTAATGACTTCTTCGCACCATAAGTTTTTCTCCAAGTCTTGCTTACTTTTGAGAGGTAATAAGTGAAGTTATATGTAGTACCTGAACCATCTGCACGGTGTACAAAAGTAAGCTTTTCGTGTGGAAGTTTCAACCCTGCATTTGCTTTAGTGATAAGTGCATCATCCCAGTACTTGATTGTTCCACTTGCTATTGCAACAGTTGCAGCACGAGAGAGTTTAAGTCCACTTACACCTGGAAGGTTGTAACCCATAGCGATAGCCCCAACTACACCAGGAAATTGGTAAAGACCATTTTTCTTTAACACTTTTGGACTAAGTGGCTTGTCTGTTCCTGCAAAGTCAACTGCACGAGCCTTCGCATCTTTAATACCTTTAGATGAACCTTTTTTAATGTAGTCAACTCTGATACCAGTATCTTTATTATAAGCCTTTAACCATTTTTGGTAAACACTATAAGGAAAAGAAGCACCGCTTCCTTTGATGATGTCGTTTGCACTCACAGATGTAAGTAAAACTGAAGTAGCTAATGCTGCAGTAATGATTTTTTTCATTTTGTCTTCCTATTTATTTTTAAGTTGCCGAATTATAAAAAGTCTTGGTTGCGTTTTGGTTACACAATGAAATAAACTTGTAATCAAAGTGTAATCGAGAGACTCTACAATGTCACCAACAATTTAAAACACAGGAATTAAAAATGAAAAAAATCGTTCTTTCTACACTAACTGCACTTTCGTTAGCTTCAGTTGCTGCAAATGCTACAGACTTATACCAAGATGCAAATGGGCAAGTGTTTACTTCAGCTGCTGAGGGTCGTACACTTGTTGAAGATAAATCTGTATCAGTATTCGGTAAAGCAGATAAGTTTAAATTTAGTGGTCAAACATTTATAGGGTATAAATCTACTAGTTTTAAAAATGACAACGGGGTGACACCAAGAGACAATACACAAGATTTTGAAATCCGTCGTGGTTATTTTCAACTTAAAGCATATCTTTTAGATGATCCTAAATCATACTATCGTGTAACATTTGATTTAAAGAACAACTCTAGTTTTGATACAAATAGTTTAGCAGTTCGAGCAAAATATGCTTACTTAAATTTAAACGAAGTGCTTCCCGCTACAAGCCTTGAAATTGGTTTGGCTCACCGTCCTTGGCATGATTATGAAGAGCACAACTCATGGTTATATAGAAGTATTTCTGAAGTTCTTATAGAAAACCACAACTCTGCACACTTGAGTTCATCAGCTGATTACGGTGTGATGGCAAAAACAAGAACAAAATTCTTAGATGCTGATATTGGTGTATTTAATGGTGAAGGTTACCATGGAAAACAAAATTCAAATGGTATGAGTTTAGAGTGGAGATTTACTGGTCACCTCCTTGGGACAGCGGGACATCCTGATAAAAATACTTACTTTGATGCTTCGTTCTTTGGTCAGTTAAACCAGAAGCATTCTCATAATACGACGACAAACAAAGATGATGATTTACACTTTTATGGTCTACACACTGTTTTCAATATGCCAGCATTCTTAGCTTCTGCTCAGTATGTTACTTCTGATAACACATCAACAGACGCAGCACCATCAAAAGGCTCAGGTAATGGCTATAGTGCAAATATAGAGGGACGTCTAGGTACTGAACATCAGTACAAAGCATTTGCAAAGTATGATAACTGGACACCAGATGCTCCAACAGGAACAGCAACAAACACTCGTAGAACTTACATAGCAGGTGCTGCATGGAAGATGAACAAAAATGTTGAGTGGGTAGCGAATATCACACAAAATGATAATGACAACAATGCTTATGCTTCTTCTTCAAGTACTGCAAACAGTACAGCATATATGCTTACAACAGAGATTAATTTCTAGTCTCTTCAAACAAAACAAATTTCAAATTTCATTTCTCCATAAAAGTCGGTTTTTACCGACTTTTTCTTTCAAAAAATAATAATTTTATGCTACCAAATAGCCTACACCACGAATAGTTTTAATATACTCTTTATCCTTAGCCGGATCTATCTTTTCTTTTAAACGCTTGATAGCGACATTGACAGTTTTTGGGTGAATGTTCTCAGTATCTTTCCAAACATACTTGAGTAAAAACTCTCTATCTAAAACCTTACCTTTGTTGGTGACTAGTATCTGAAGAAGAGAAGTCTCTAGGTTGGTGAGCATAATCTCAAGCTCTCCTATCTGAACCTTGTGCATATTGAGATCAAGCTTCATATCTCTGTACTCTACATTTTCTACAAGCTCTTTTACATCACCTCGAGAGCGCCTAAGAACTGCTTTAACTCGTAAAAGTAACTCTTCTATATCAAAAGGTTTAGGAAGGTAATCATCTCCACCTTTTAAAAAGCCCTCTTTTATCTCTTCAGTAGAATTTTTTGCAGAGAGAAAGATTACCGGTGTGTTGATATTTTTACTTCTGAGCATCTCCACATAGTAACTCCCCTCAATATCAGGAAGGTTTCTATCCATGATGATAAGATCTATCTGCTCCTCCATAAGTACTCTACGGACATGTTTTGTATTGAGAAAGCCGAGCACATCATATCCAGCTGCACTCAAGTTGTACTCCAAGAGTTCTAGTATATCGTTATCATCATCTACGATGAGTATATGCTCTTTCATTTTATTCCTTAAGCGAGTTTATAGCCGACACCACGAATGGTCTGGATATAGTTTTTTGTTTTGTCTGGGTCTATTTTTTCTTTGAGTCGAGTGATAGCTACATTGACTGTTTTGTATTGATTTTCTTGAGCATCTCCCCAAACGGTTTGAAGAAGGTAGTCCCGATCTAAGATATTGTTTTTATTCATAATAAACTCATGAAGCAGATCAAACTCAAGCTTTGTAATGTTTACTAGCTCTTCACCTACCGTGAGTGTACGAGAGGCATTATCTAAAAGAAGATCCTTAAAACGAATACTGCTCTCATTTTGCAGAGGATTTGTGCGTTTAAGTATGGACTTTATACGAAGGATAAGCTCTTTCATGTTAAATGGTTTAGTCATATAGTCATCCCCACCACTTAAAAATCCCTCTTCTATCTCAGACTCTTTATCTTTCGCAGTCAGATAGATAACAGGGATCTGTATGCCATTGTCTCGGAGTGAAGCTATATACTCACTTCCCTCAACACCAGGTAAGTTTCTATCCATGATGATAAGGTCAATATTTTCCTCTTCAAGCATACTTTCTACTGCTTTTGTGTTTAAAAAACCAACAACATCAAAGCCCTCTTTGGAGAGGTTATACTCTAAAAGATCAAGAATATCCTCTTCATCTTCAACTATGATAATTTTATAACTCATGAGAACCCCTTTCTCTTTACTCTATATCTTTTATTATAGGTACTTTAGATTACTTTTTGGTTACATATTATAAAGATACTTTTTAGTAATTTATATCCAACTTAAGGGAGTAGTATCTTCCTGGAGTTGTCTGCGAAGTTACCAAATCCCCTTGTGTAAACTTAGCTGTAGAATTGAGCAGATTATATGTTCTAAAACGCAGGGCATACCCGAAGATATCCCCATCAGTCTTTTTACTGATATTGTACTTCCAGACAAAGTCAAGTTTTGCAAAAGGCTGTTGGTAGATATCTTTGTTTTCATCTGTCCCAAGAGAGACTATACGCTCACCAATTTGGTTAAAGAGAAAAAGAGCACTATTACCACTCTCGCTATTGTCGTATCCTAGTGTACAGTTGAGAACATATGGAGACTGTCCTTGCATAGCTCTCTTTTTTGATGTCAAACGACTTGTAAATTCATTATTTGGATCACTATTAAGGGTGATGCTTGACTCAATGAGAGCAATATTTGTTGCAAAGAGTAAGTTTTCAAGGCTCTCACTCACAAAACCGAACTTTTTTCTATAGTCTACTTCTACTCCATAACTTGTTGCAGAGTCTGCATTTTGGTAGGTCTCTTGAAAGATATTATCCTGAGAATCATCAAGCTTGATCACTTTTTCTATGGGGTTAGTAAACTCCTTAGCAAAGAGTGCTACTGAGAATATCTCATCTGCTGAGAGATACCACTCATACTTTAGGTCAAGGTGGTTGATGTAAGTTGCTTTAAGATTAGGGTTACCAAAGACAATGTTTTCAGTCACTGGATCCTTGTATCTGGAGTTACTAAACTCACGAAAGTCAGGTCTACTGACAGTGTTTGCATAAGCAAAACGCAGTTGCATAGCATCATCATCAAATCTATAAGTCATTCCAAGACTTGGAAAAAGGTCTGAAGTCTCTAGAGGTGCATATGTTGCAGATGCATCGCTGAGTTGCTGAGAAGAGTTCTCTTGACGCACGGATGCAACTACATCAAAGTCATGAGTTATAGAGAGAAGTTGTTTAAGATAGAGTGCTGTTACATCTTGAGTAGCCTTATAGGAGTCTGTATCTCTATACGAGGCTGAGAACTCTAAATCATTTGCATATTTACTATAGATGGTATCCATATCTTCAGGCATATCATTGAAATTTGTACTACGCATCTTAAAACGTCTACTATCAAAATCTCTACTCTTATTATAGATAAAAACACCAGCTTTTGTGTAGTTTTTATTGCCATTAAGTTGAAATGGAAGAGAGAAATCTACTCTATAGTTGTTGACTTTATCATCAAGTAAAAAAGAGTAGTACCAGTTTTTTCTATCCCAGTTAAGTCCTGATGTTTGGTGATTGTAGTTTATCTCTACTGTTCCAGGTTCATCACGAGTTGCCTCAGCACTCTCACCTGCATACTCTATAAGAAGATTGTCAAAGTAACCCTCATCACTACTTGAGAAGTGTATGTTATTTTTTCCACTAAGCTGATGTGTAGTAAGAGCTTTTTTAACATATTCATAGTATGTTTTTTCTCTATCTTCTGTATTTCCTGTGTAGTTGATGGAGGAAACATTTGTCCTGTCTTTTATCTGTGTTGAAGTGAAATATGTGTACTTTATTGTGTTGTCTTTAAAGTATGTTGCACCAAGGTTAAGCATACCTGAGTACTCATTAAGAAATGTTGTCACATCTGTTGTTGTTACATTATCATGGATAACTTTTTTAGAGTTTATATCATAAAAGTATTTGTTATACTCTATGTTATTTGTATCAGAATCATTTTTGTAGTAAAGTGTTGCAGAGCCTCCCAGTGTAAGGTTTTTCGAGACATCATAGCTTTTACCACCTGTGAGTTCTAGTTTCATACCTGGTGCTAATGTTCTTGTCTGCAGATTAAGTGTTCTGTAGGCTCTGACATCATCTGTTACAGCACTGCCACCTACACTATTTCCAGCACTCATGACACTTGCAGGAAGAGGGTTGGCATTTGAACTATTTGTCTGAACACTTTTTCCTGTAGAGTCATTTGCAAGAAGCTCAACCCCTAGTTTGACATACCCCTCATCACTCTTAGGAATATCCTTGCTTTTTATAAGAACAGTTCCCCCACCAAATGATGCTGGAATATCTCCCGTGTAAGCTTTTTGAATAGTAATGCTCTCAACTACAGAAGTTGGGAAAATATCGAGTGGCACAACTCTTTTGGTAGGCTCTGGTGAGGGTATATGCAGACCATTAAGCATTACAGTAGAGTATCTATCTCCTAATCCACGGACATAGACATACTTTCCACCTACAATAGTAATACCACTCACACGTTTAAGTGCAGATGCTACAGTAGAGTCCCCACTCTTACTAAACTGCTCACTTCCTAAAACATTTCCAACCGTATCACTATTTTTAAGTGCAGCTAGAGAAGCTGCAACACTCCCCTCGATGTGAGGAGCAAGTACCACAAACTCATCAAGCTCCATAGAAGCTGGAGAGAGTGTGACAACTTTAGAGAGAAACTCTTTAGGTAAAACATTTACTGTAATAGTCTGTGCACTAAAATCTTGATGGATGATAGAGAGTGTCTGTTTTCCTGCCGGTAGCTCAAGAGTAATCTCTCCATTTACATCTGAGTGTGCTTCGATATCACTCCCTTTGATAAAAAGAGTTGCCCCTTTTACCTTTTTCTTTGTCTCTGATGAAAGTAGTGAGAGCATAAGAGTTCCCTTCTGGACTACTTTTTTCTCTTTTGTACTTGCTACTGCTGTAGACTTTGGTGCTTCTGCATCTATAAATGCCACACTGTTGTCTTTTTTGAGTGAGACAATTATTTGTGAGTCTCTGTCTGCTTCTACTTTGACATTTTTTCGTACAAAAGCTTGAGCTTTTCCCTTATGTTTTGCCAGAAGTATTATCTGGTAACTTCCCTCTTTGAGCTTTGAGAAGAAGTAACCATCACTGTCTGTTGCACCTTGTAGAGTAGTTTTATCTGCCGTGTTAAGCAGAGTAAAATTTTGGGATGCAAGTGGTGATCCATCTTTGAGAACAACTAAAGAGAGTCCCCCTAGTGATGATGCAAAGATATTTGTTAGTAGTATTAGTAAGATAGCTGCTATTCTCATAAGCTACACTCCCAGTAGTTAGATTGGCATTTCGCCATATTTTTTCGTAGTTCTATTGACTTTGTAAAGAGATCACTGCGAGTTATCTTTTTGAGATATTTCTCAGCACTTTTAAAATCACCTATTTTATAGTAAGAGTAGGCAAGAGCATAGAGTAGGTTCTGCTCTTTTAAGAGTCCATTTCTCTCTAAGGCACTCTGTGTTGCTACAAGTTTTTCATACTCCCCAAACTCTAAGTAAATTGCTACTTTTTGTTTGTATTTCTCTTTTGTGTCTAAGAGTTGTGAGTTTTTATAGAGGGCTTGTGTGAAATCTTTGGCACGTCTAAACATTTCTGCTGCATCTTTTGTGTACTTGTAGTCTATATCTGATGCTTCATCAAACAAATCTGCTGCACTTTGAAGCATATCTTTATCTATGTAGAGATTTGCTAGGAGCAGTATAATCCTTGTGTTTTTTGGGTATCTCAGATGTGCAGCTTCCGCTAAAAGTGTTGCTTTTTTTATCTCTTTTGCTTCTCTGAGTGCATTGATAAAGGAGAGTGTAACCTGTTCATTTACCTTAGCATGTGCTAGATAAACTTTTGCATCACTCAAAGCACTCTGATAGAGTTTAAGAGAAACAAAGTAAGCGAATCTCTGTCTATATGCTTTATAGTAGTGAGGATGTAGCTCTAAGAGTTTATTTAAGACAAGTAAAGCCTTATTGTACTCTTTGAGTCTATAGTAAGACTCTGCTTTAAGTGCCATAAGATTTGCTTTATCATGAAGAAGTTTAGGTGCATTGCCCAGTGCCTCTATAGTTTTTTTATACTCTTTGAGTTTGAAACTATTTTGTGCGATGTAGATGTAGAGACTCTTCTCTTTTTGTCCACTCTCGATAGCCTTATAAAAGTTGGTGTTTGACTCTTTATAGTTAGAGAGTTTAAGTTCTACTATACCCTTGAGTGTGTAGTAGTGCCCGAAGTCAAAATCTTTGGCTTTTGTATCGACATGAGTAAGTGCTTCATTTGCACGAGCATAGTGAGCATCTTTTATAAGCAGTGTTGCTAATGCGACATAGTCTATATCTTGCTCTTTTTTTGCATCAGCACCAAAGAGTGATGCTGTGAGGAGAAGAGTAAGAAGGAGTGTTATAATTTTTTTCATTTTTGCTCGCTTATTGGAAATCAAATCGTATTTTTTGTTTTGCCCAGACTTTTACAGCCTTGCCTTTATACTGACCAGGGTTGAAGTGCCAAGCTTTTACACCCTCTATGGCAGCTGAGTCAAAGACTCTCTCAGGCACACTCTCTAGTACTCTAACCTTAGAAACATCTCCCTGTTTATCTATAAGAAGATTTAGAAGTACATACCCTTTTATACCTTTTTTCTTAGCAGCTTTTGGGTACTCCATAGCACTTCTTTGTGTCGCTTTTGGAGCTTGATCTACACTCCCCTCACTCATGACTACATCTTTGTCTGCATCTCCTAGAAGTGAGTCATCCATTCCCATATCATCACTCATAAAAGAGTCAAGACCAGTGTCAAGACCACTTAATGCAGAGTTCATATTTGGTGTAGAGTTTGTTCTATGTGGCTTTGGCTTATGCTTTTTAGGTTTTGGTTTTGGCTTAGGTTTTGGTTTGTGTTTTACAACTTTTTGTACCTCAAAGCTAGCAGATGTTATCTCTTTTTTCTGCTTTGGTAACATTCCATCCTCATTCATCTCTATCACAATGATAAAGACAAAGAAAAGCCCAAACAGAGACCATAAAAATGCCTTAAGATGAGTAAGTATATCTGGAGAGTTTTTCACGACTAACCTACCTCTTTCTTCGTAGCAACTGCAACATCTTTTGCACCTGAGAGTCTACACTGATCGACTAATTCTATAAGCTTTTCAACAGCGATAGTGTCATCACTTATGACTAAGACTGACTTTTCAGTAGAAGCACGTAGAAGTTCTCTGAGTTTACTCTGTACTGCCCACATCTTTATAGGTTGGTTATCTACATAGACCTCAGACTGATTGTCAATGTAAACACGGATAACCTTACTTGATGACTTAGATGCTGAAGAGGCTCCGGGACGGTTTAAGTCAAGCTTCATATCTTTTGTAAATGTAGAACTCACCATAAAGAAGATAAGGAGTATAAAAACCATATCTATAAGTGGTGACATATCTACATCGCTGATCTCATCTTTTTTTCTTCTAAATCTCATTTAAATTTCCTTCGCTACATAAAATATCTGTAATCTGTTCTAAATCAAGCTCCATATTGGCAGCCTTTTTGTCTAATAGTCTTCCTATGACAAGTCCCGGTACTGCTACAACAAGTCCCAGTTGTGTCGTAAAAAGAGCCTGTGAAATACCACCAGCTATACCGCCGCTTTGAGAAAAAAGACTCATAGATGCTAGAGAGTCAAAAGTCTCTATCATCCCTATAACGGTTCCAAGTAGCCCTATAAGTGGAGCAACAACTACTATAGTTTTTACAAGAGACTTATACTTTTGCAGTGCCTTTGAGTAAGAGTAAAAAGCATCATCAAGTAGTTTTCTTAACATCTTCGGTTCTCGGCATTGTTCACGGATGCCTAAGCCTTCAACCACAGCACTATCTATAAAACCACGAGGCTCTTTTCTCTTGCCTGAGGCAAACTTTCGTATAAGTACACGGATACTTTTCTTGGTACCGCGTTTGAGTGTATGGTATCTAAACCCAAGCCCATACCAGAGTGCAAAAACAAGAATGAAGAGTGGGTACATTATGAGTGCACCACCACTATTCATATAAACATTAAACTGTGCAAAGAGTGTTGTAATTGCTTCCATTAGTTTTGCTTGTTATACTCGTTTACTATATGAAGTGCCGTATGCTCCATACTATCTTTTATGCTCTCTGCCCAGCTATTAAGAAGGTTTCCAGCCAAAAGAAGGGGAATAGCGACAACAAGACCTAGCTCAGTTGTCACAAGAGCTATGGAGATACCACCAGAGAGAAGTTTAGGATCCCCCGTACCAAATTCTGTGATGATGTCAAAGGTTGCTATCATACCTGTTACAGTTCCTAAAAGTCCAAGCAGAGGTGCTACTGCAGCAATGATAAGAATAGCGGAGCTTAACTTGTCTAAACGTGTACTCTCATGAATAATACTCTCAGCGATGATGTCTTCAATATGCTCTCTATCTCTATCGATGTTGCGAACAGTTGCTTTAAGCACTCTGGCGTTTGAACCTTTTTTTGGTTTTAAAAACTCTAAAGTCTTTGAAACACCATGCGTCAGGAGAGAGTCTAGTGTCTCTGTTGGCAACTTACTAGATCCTGTACTTGATTGCAAGAAAACAACTCTAAGGAGTAAGAAAACAAGACCAATAGCACCAAGAACAACAATAACCCATCCAATAAGCCCAGCAGAGTTAATCACACTGAGTACTGTTTTTTCCTCTTTGTCCGAGACCTCTTTATTTGCATTTTCATAAATGAAGATGTTGAGACTATCGAGTTCTTTCCCTGATAGTAATGCTTTTGCAGTTGTTGCAGATAAAGCATCTCCCCAAATCTTAAATTTATTTGCTCCAGCAGGGACTAAAGCACCACTCACTTTTGGACTTACTCCAAAGGTAGCAATGTTTCCAACTTTGATGAGTTTTCCCTTTTGAGAAGAGCCATCTTTTAGGTAAAACTCACCCTCTTCCTCGCGAAGTGAAGAGAGTTTTTTTGTCACTGCAAGCGAGTTTGTAAAAATAGCCTTGAGTGTGTGTGGATAGTTATGCTTCTGAAGCTCTATCTCGATACCATAAGGCTTAAGAGAAGAGACACCTTGAGAGACGACCGACTCTATAAGAGAAGTGTCATCGTTGATACTCTCTAAATTTTGCTGTGCACTAAAGAGCTTATCACTCAGTGTTTTACTTTTGGATTCTTTTTGTAGTACCTTTGTTTGAAGAGTTTGAATCTCTCTTTTTGCATTAGCGACTTTTTGGATATCTTTTGAGTGAAGGTTTTGAACACGCTTATGTAACATCTCTTTTTGTGCTTTTAAAAATGCAAACTCTTTTGCATAAGCCTGTTCAATCTCTGTTGCTGCATAGAGAGAGAAAGAAGTTATAAGAAGTAGTAGGATAATTTTTTTCATTAGTTTGCCTTGCTTAAGATAAGTGCATTAGGGAGGGTAAAGTACCCAGAACGAATCTGCTTTTTAAATGCATCGAAGAGTGCGAGTATCTCTTTTTGTTTCTCACTGTTGAGCTCCTCTTGATAGTTCCAGCTGTCGCCATTTCTTACTACAAAACCAACTTTTTCATCTGGCGTTTTAAAAAACATCATAGCAGTTCCAACGCGAGCAACTTCGACAAGTTTATCTTCGCCACCAAGCTCTATGCTCTGTTTGAAAATCGCATTCTCTTTTGTCATACGGATTTCATCACCATAAGCATTGTAAACAAAGGAGAGTGCTTTTTGTGGTGTGATAAGTGAATTTTGGAGTTGCACTTTTATATGTGCAACTGAAGCCAAACGCTCCTGAGTTTTAAAAGGAATAGAGCCCTTTATCATCTCTTCTAAGTTTGTTATAGATTCAAGAACAAGTGGCGTGAGACCTGCTGAATTTTTTCCAGCTTGTGCTATCTTTGACTGTACTACTGCTAACTCTTTTGCTATTTGCTTAATCTTTAGCTCTTCACGAGAAATCATCCCCTGAAGTTCACTTCTTTGTTGTGTGAGTGACTTCATATCTGCCTTGTAAGCATCTTTTTCATCATTTATTTGTGAGCTGAGTGTTTGGACTTCACCACGGAGTTTCATTAAAGATTTTGCCATATTTTCATCTGATGAAGAGGCACTAAGAAGTGAGCCTGCAAGCAAGAGTGAAAGAGCAAATGGAATAGTTTTGTGAGACATAGTCTTCCCTAAAATTTAAGATAGGGAAGTTTATAACAGAGAGGTTACTTTTACATTACTGCTAAGTGACGCTTTGGTGACAGTGTAATTTTCTTTGTAATGTAAGTGTTATCTAAATGAGAAAAAGACTAAGGAGCAAATCCTTAGTCTAAGAGAGAAGAGCGAGATTACTGCTCAAGTGGAGCATTTGTACCAGCTTTACCTTTCCATATACTTGCTTCATCTACACCACTACATGCTGTTGAATCAACATTGATTGAACCACTTGCACCCATCTGAATACCTGGAGTAGTTACCCAATCAGTAAGTGCAGTTTTTGTTGTACTTGCATCTTTTGAGTTTGTAGCTGAATATGTTGTGCTATCATTTGCTAAGATTACAGCAGTATCTTTAAAACAGAGTTCACCATCTACATGAACGGCATGTGTATCTACTACATCAGCACTACGATAAAATACTTCTTGTGTGTCCGTAGTTTTAGCACTAATAAATTTTACATTTGAGAGTCTCACACCAGCATCATCTTTAAGTGAGATTCCTCCACCTTTTATATAAGCAGTATAATTGATCATATTTGGTTGTGTAGCATTAGAATCATCTGTGACAATAGTATTATGATCATTACCAAACTCCATACCAGCTGAGTCATGATTATTTGTTTTGTCAACATTTACTTGACGAACTAAAACATTTTGAATTGTTCCACGATAACCGAGGTCAGTATCTACTGAATCATCTTGTGCATTATAAACATACAGACCATCAATATTTACTCTACCACCCCAAATTTCAACACCATCATCAAGTCCACCAATAATTGCGATATTTTTAAGTGTAGTTCCTGAACCAACACCTGCAAGTGAAAGACCATTTAACTCTTTATCTTTTTCTACTTCATATCCTGAGTGTTTAATAAGTACATACTCTAAGTCTCCAGAAGATTCACCATCATGCGTATGCCCTGTACTACCAAATAATACACTCTCATCTGCTTCATACTTGTTGTTTGAGTAGTGAGTATATGCATTTCCAGCAAGAACAAGTCCACCCCACTCTCCAGCTCTATTTGGCGCAGACTGTCCAAGAACATCTTTTTGTGAAGTAAATACAATAGGCTTCGCTTGAGTACCAATAGCATTAATCTTAGCACCAGGTTCGACAACCATAAATGATGCAGGTGTACATCCAGCTATAGTTGTGCCAGCTGGAACAGTGAGTGTCACACCACTTTTTACATTTACCTTTCCTTCCATACCGTAAGTTTTACTTGCATCAAGAGTAAGGTCAGATGAGATAACTGCATCTAAAACTGTAAGAGTTGCATCACAAACTGAAGCTGCTGGTGCAGGAGTAGTAGCAGTTGTTGGTGTTGAAGAATTACTGCCTCCACAACCAGTTAAAGTAAGTGCTGTAAGTGTAGCTAAACTAAGTGTTATTGTTTTGAAATTATTCATTTTTGAATCCCTTGTGTTTTAATTTAGCGAAGTATAAACTCACTTGATTACCAAAGTGTTTCTGCTTGGTGACAAGATGGTGACTTCCTCTTTTTAACTTGTCGCTAATCAATAAATATTTAGAATAGTATGGATATAATCGCTTATATATAACTCAAGAAGGTAGAAGTATGCCAACAACACCGTACCCTGATAATTTTCGTGAACTCAAAGATGAAGTTCGAGCAGCTGGTCTTTTAAAGCGTGTTCCTATTCGTGGAACTATTGAGATGATAGCGATTATCCTCAGCATGGCTTTAGTCTTTGCTATCGCTATTAACTGGAATGATTTACCTACTCACTCTCTTTGGGCTGCGGCTGGACTTGGTTTTTTTATGACTATTATCTTTACTCGTGCAGTATTTGTGTCTCATGATATTCTTCACCTACAGTACTTTAAGAACAAGTCTCTCTCTTTTAAACTCTCGTATCCATTTTCTGCACTCATCATCTCAAATAGCTCTTCATGGTGGGATTTTAAACACAATGTCAATCACCATACATGGTGTAATGTACCGCAAAAAGATGAGGATATCTTAGCGTTTGATGGTGCTTTTACAAACTTACAAAAGGGTGACAAGGGCTGGCTTAGAGATACTAAGTATCTAGTATTTTGGGGTGCGATGTTTTTTATGTATCCAGCATTTATAGTACAGTCGTATAATTTTGTCATCAAACGTAAGAAGTGGGGAGAGTTAGCACTTATGCTTTTACACTGGCCTCTAGTTTGGGGAACGATATTTTACTTTTTACCTCTTGATGCAGCACTTACTACCTTTGTAACTCTCAACATCACACTCTCTGCATGGCTTGCGTTTGGATTTATCACCAACCACTTAGGCTGTGAAGTCTTTGAAAAAGAGGTGGGAGAGAAACTCTCATGGATGGAGCTACAGATGAGAACATCACGTTCACTTAAGGGTGGAGCCTTTGTTCACTGGTTTTATGGTGGGCTCAACACACAAGTAGAACATCACCTCTTTCCAAAAGCACCACGTTTTAACCTGCTCAAAGTTCAGGAAATGACTCGTGCATTTGCAAAAAAACATGGAATGAAGTACTTTGAGACTACTCCATATGAAGCTTATGTGCAGATAAACGATGTGCTAAAAAAGTACTAAAGTACTTTTTTAGATTCCATCTATACGAAGAACTTTAGTCTTACCAACCATCAAATCAATAGTCATTAAAATTCTTTTAAATACAGACTCTTGTCTATACTCTAAATTATGCTTTTTGCAAATCTCTTTTACAATAGGTTGCATCTTTTGATAAAAAGAGTGTGGCATATCAGGGAAAAGGTGGTGCTCTATCTGGTAGTTTAAAAAACCATGAGAGAAGTCTATAAGATCTGTTCCTGTATTGTAGTTTACACTCCCCATAATCTGGCGAAGATAGTACTCCCCTTGGTTCTTATGTGGTGTTGAGAACTGATAAATATCTTCTGCTGAATGGTTAGGTACAATAACTAAAAATGACCAAGCATTTGCAACAATTTCGCCAAGAACTAAAAAGCCTAAAGCTCCAAGTGCAGCATCCATACCAAATGGCAAGAAGAGAGCAGGTAAGAACACAAACATAAAAGTTCCATAAGGAAGAATATAATTTACCCATAGCTCTTTACCATTTTTTGTAAAGGGGCTTATCTCATAGTCCAGTGTAGGTTCTTCTTTTCGCCGAATACGTTCTTTATTTTCTAGGATACGAAGTGTATTTGGCGCATAGTATGTAAGTTTCCAAATACCTGCAAAGATGTAAACGACCGCATACTTAAAGAACATAGGTACCTTCGCCTCATGTAACCAAACAAGATTTTTTTCAACATTGTCAGGATCATCATCTTCACCTAAATGGTAGTGGTGCATGATATTATGCTCAAAAGCCCATGCATCAGGTTTGATCCAATCAAGCCAATCTATCCAGCGACGATTTCCTGCGGCAAAACCTTTTTTCGTGTAACGATATGGAATATTTGGTACCTTATCGTAAGCTCCGTGTAAAATAGGATGTGTTACATTCGCCCAACGACCGACATTACCCACGCCCATAAGTACAGCGCCTATAAAACCTAGCATCCATAGTAAGATTCCAGGGAGTCCATAAGTGCCAAGGGCACTAAGTATCACAGAAGTAGCTATAAATCCAAAACCACCTATAGTTGCACTACGTCCCCATAGTTCTAGTTTCAAAAGATGTTGAAAATCTTCTTCAGTGCGAGCACCTATGGTTTTCTTTATTTCGTCTATATCATGTTCTAGTTCTTCTTGATTTATGTCTTTATAATCAGCATATTGATGTGCCATATATGTAGTACCTCTTAGATTTTAAATATATATTCTATTATATATAATCAAACTTAAAATATGAAACTAGATAAAGAAAAGAAGTATTGAAAATCTCAAAATGTTACCACTATAAACATTGGGTTAATAGAATATAAATCTCTATTTAGATAAAATAGCACTAATTATAATATATGGAGATTTTATGGACGCTGCCAAGTATATTTGGATGAATGGAAAATTTGTGAATTGGGATGATGCGAAGGTACATGTACTATCGCACACTATTCATTATGGAAATGGCGTTATTGAAGGGACTAAGGCATATAAGACTGAAAAAGGCTATGCTATCTTTCGTCTCAATGACCACACAAAAAGACTTTTTGAGTCTGCTAAAATGACACTTTTAAATATTCCTTACACTGTTGAGGAGTTAAATGATGCACAGATTGAGCTTATAAAGAAGAATGAGTTTACAGGGGATAATGTTTATATTCGCCCTTTTGCTTTTATCGGTTATGGTGTTATGGGAATTTACCATAAAAATGCTCCTATTGAGACCTCTATTGCTGCATGGGAATGGGGTGCTTACCTTGGTGAAGAGGGAATGAAAAAGGGAATTAAGCTTAAAATCGTTTCTATGACTCGTCCCGCAAATACTTCAAATATGGGAAAAGCAAAAGCAACAGCTAACTACTTAAACTCTCAAATGGCAAAATATGAAGCTATAGATTGTGGTTATGATGAGGCACTTCTTCTTGATGATCAGGGATATGTAGCTGAAGCTAGTGGTGCTTCATTTTTCATGATAAAAGATGGAGAAATTGTTACACCACCAAGCGATAATGCACTCGCTTCTATCACGCAAAAAATGGTTATCGAAATGGCTACAGATATGGGCTATACAGTAAGTAGACGTCGTATCACTCGTGAAGAAGTTTATGTGGCTGATGAGGCATTTTTAACAGGAACTGCTGCTGAGATTACACCAGTTGCGAACATTGATGCAAGAGACATAGGCTGTGGTAGTCGTGGTAAGATCACAGAGAAGATCCAGAGTGGATACTTTGACATCGTATTTGGTAGAAACAAAAAGTACGAACACTACTTAACTTATATAGACTAGGAAAATAAATTAAATGAAGGACAATATACTAATGGCATCAGATATGAATGATTATTTTAATAAAAAAAAGAGTGAAGGAGGAGGACAAAAGAACTCTTCTGGTGGCTCAGGTGGTGGAGGTCCAAAGGGTCCTCAGATGCCAAATATGCCAGATTTTAATTTTGGTGGTGGTAAGGCAACATTCTCTTACTTTATCATCGCAGTGATTATACTGCTTGTACTAGCAAAACCTTTTACGGTTATTCAAGAGGGTGAACGCGGAATTTTAAGTACAAATGGTAGATATCAAGATCAAGCACTATTACCAGGGCTACACTTTATCATCCCAGTGATTCAAAAAGTTTATGTAGTAGATACAAAAGTACGTATCATAAACTATGCATCACACCTTGAAGCAACTAATCGTGCTTCAGGAATTGTAACAAAAAAAGCAGTCACAGTTCTTGATAAACGTGGACTACCTGTAAGTATTGAATTGACAGTGCAGTACAGACTCAACTCACAATTTGCAGCACAAACTATTTCTAACTGGGGATTTTCTTGGGAAGATAAAATTATTAACCCTGTTGTTCGTGATGTTGTTCGTAATGTTGTTGGAAAGTATGATGCCGAACTCCTTCCTATGAAACGTGATACTATTGCTACAGAGATTGAAGAGGGACTTCGTAAAAATATTGCAGGTCTCAAAAACTCTCCAGCAATTCTACAGTCTGTACAACTACGTGATATTATTTTACCAACAAAAGTAAAAGATCAGATTGAGCGTGTACAGATAGCAAAACAAGAGGTGCAAAAAGCAGAACAAGAGGTACAACGGGCAAAGCAAGAGGCACTCAAAAAAGCCGCACAAGCACAAGGTGTTGCACAACAAGCACGTATTGAAGCAAAGGGTCATGCAGATGCTATTACTATTCAAGCAGATGCACAAGCAAAAGCAAACCTCTTAATCTCCAAATCATTAACAAAAGAACTTCTACAACTTGAACAGATAAAAGTACAAGGAAAGTTTAACGAGGCTCTCAAAGTCAATAAAGATGCTAAAATCTTCTTAACTCCCGGCGGATCAACTCCAAATATCTGGGTAGATACAAAAGATACAAAAAAAAGAACTACGGCGAAATAATGATGCAAGATGCACTAAATAGAGTAGACTGGGAGAAGTCAGAACTTCTTCCTGTAATCATTCAAGAGGTAAGTACTAATGAAGTACTTATGATGGCATATATGAATCGTGAAGCATTAGAGCTTTCACTTAGTACAAAAGTAGCACACTATTTCTCACGAAGCAAACAGCGGATTTGGAAAAAGGGAGAGTCTAGTGGACATACTCAGGCTATCCACTCTTTTAGTTTAGACTGTGATAACGATACTCTACTTATAAAAGTGACACAAAATGGTGTAGCTTGTCATACTGGTCGAAAATCTTGCTTTTTTACAGAGTTAGAGTCTGGTGAGACTAACTCTGAAGTACAAGTAGATACAAGAGCTGCTTATGGTGTTATAGACACTCTTTATCATACAATCCAAGAGCGAAAAAATGCAGATCCTGAAACTTCATGGACAGCGAAACTTCTCTCTAAGGGTGACAATACTATCCTTAAAAAAGTAGTAGAAGAAGCTGGTGAATATTGTTTCGCACATAAGGACAATGATGAACCCGAGATGATTTATGAGGCTGCAGACTTAACATACCATATGCTAGTAGCATTAGCTTCAAAAAATATCTCTCCTGACCGTATAAAACAAGAACTTGCTCGTAGATTTGACATGAGTGGAATCGCTGAGAAAAACGCAAGAGAGAAGTAAATGAAAGGAAAAATCACTGCATTTATAGAGGGTCTTATTCCTTATGACTATGCTCTCTTTGGCGGTGCTTTTTTGCTCTTTATCATCTTCATCATCTTAGGTCTTCTATTTCGTCGTAAGATGATACTCTCTCTTCTTTTTATCCTCCTCGCATTTACTACACTCTTAGTGGGACCTACCTTTGGTTATGTCAAGATGCATGAATATCTTTTTAAGAACTCTCTGACACTAACTTCCCAAAAACGTTTACAATTTAGTAAGGCAGTTGTAGTGTATGGAACTCTTACAAATGAATCTCAAAAGTACTTTAAAGAGTGTAAGATAACTGCTAGTGCTTATGCCGTCACCTCAAACAAGTACAAAAATTATCTTAAAAAGCTAAAGCCATTTCAAAAAATGTCGATACTCGAACAAGATATAGCAGTAGGACAAACTCGAGAGTTTAAGATAATTGTAGAACCTTTTAGATATAGTAGGGATTATAATATCTCTTTAGGAGCAGACTGCAGATGACAGCATTTAACTACTGGCACTTTATTACCTTTGGTATAATTTTTTTAATCTTTATAGCTGGAACCATTGGTGCATTCAAGCAAAAAGAAACAAAAATAAAAGTTGGAATGTTTTTTTCAACAGTTTTAGTAACTTCTTTTTTAGCAATTTTTTCTGTACTGGTTGTAGATAAATATACAAAAAAGGTAAGCCTTCATAAGCTAAAGAACAGACGACTTCTCAGTACTGAGCAAATCATATACTCAGGTGTAGTAAAAAATGATGGTAATCATCGCATAGGCAAAGTGACATTTCAGATAAAACTAGTGAATCGAGGGCATATGACGGGTAATGTTAAGGCTGGCAGTTTTTACAAAAGCAGTGGATTTTTTGACTTTTTTTCACATGGTCTTGATATGAAGACAAAGCCACAATCTCTTACAAAAGAGTTTGTAGTAGCAAAAAATCTTAAGCCAGGTACATCTAAAGCATTTAGAGTCTACTTTAGATACCCACCATACTTCAGAAGTACATCACAATTTACAAAGGTATGGGGACACTAAAAAGAAACTCATAAAGCTTCTCTTAGTACTTCAGACCAACTTTTTTTAGAGCTTTATTAATGTTCTTTATCTGAGTATTCTTATCTCTACACCACTGAGGTGCAAGTAGTGCATCATCATCAAGACCGGCTGTTACACGCTGAACATGTACATGTTGCGGTTTCATTTCTAATGACTTTGTAAGCACTTCTAAGTACTCTTCTTCGCTTATAGGTGTGAACTCACCACGGGTAAACTCATTTGCAAGAGCTGTGCGTTTGACTACATAGAGTGGATGGTACTTCACTGAGTCTATACCCCACTCATAAGCAGCACGAGAAGTTTCAAGCATCATCTCTTGTGTCTCGTCCGCTAGACCAAAGATAAGATGTCCACAGACATTTACTCCAGCCTTTTTAGACTTGATAATCCACTCTTTAACATTTGCACTGTCATGACCACGGTTTATTTTCTCTAACGTCTCATCATAGACAGACTGTATTCCAAACTCAAGCCAGATCTCTGACTCTTTTGCTAATTCTGCTAGATACTCTAAAGTCTCCTCTGTAATACTATCAGAACGTGTACCAATGCTTAATCCTACAACATTAGGAAAGGAGAGAGCTTTTTCATAAAGAGCTTTGAGTGTATCGAAGGGTGCATAGGTATTTGTAAAAGATTGGAAGTAGACAAGAAATTTCTCAGCTCCATATTCTCTTGCTTGGCGTTTAGAGATAGCATCAAATTGTTGCTCAAGTTGGAGGAGTTGTTTTTCTAAAAAAGGGTTTTCACTAGAGTCAAGGTTTAGATGAAAGCCTTTGAGCTCTTTAACTTCATCACTGCTCGCTGAAAAAGAGTCATTTTCACAAAAAGTACAGCCACCTTTAGCGACAGTTCCATCGATATTTGGGCAAGTAAAGCCGGAGATATTTATGCCGACCTTGTAAACCTTACACCCAAACTTCTCTTTGAGGTAACCGCCGTATGTATATATCTGTTGCATTAAACGATGTACTTACCTGTAAAACAAGCTGTGCAGTACTTATCTTCATCTGCTGTGGCGTTTACACTTCTAAGAAGTGCAGCCTCATCCAAGTAAGCAAGTGAGTCAGCTTCGATATAGTCGCAGATTTCTTGGTTAGTCATACGAGAAGCTATAAGATTCTCTTTATCTGGAGTATCTACACCATAAAAACATGGGTCAGTTGTAGGAGGAGAAGAGACACGCATATGTACTTCACTTGCTCCTGCTTCTTTGAGCATACGGATAATACGGCGAGAGGTAGTTCCACGCACAATAGAGTCATCAACGACGATAACTTTTTTGTCTTTAATAATATCTGTCATTGGAGAGAGTTTCATCTTCACCTTGAGATCACGCATCTCTTGAGTTGGCTCAATAAATGTACGACCAATATAGTGGTTTCTCATAATACCCATCTCATAAGGTATCCCACTCTCTTGTGCATATCCTATAGCAGAGGGAACACCACCATCAGGTACAGGAATAACCATATCTGCTTCTACTGGATTAATCTTTGCGAGTTCTTTACCCATATCTTTTCTCGTTTTATACACAGACTGTCCAAATACATTGGAATCAGGGCGTGCGAAATAAACATACTCAAAGATACAGTGCTTTGGAGTCTCCTCTTTAAGTACTTGCATACTAATAGGTTCTTTGCCTTCTTCAAATATCAGGAGTTCACCAGGTTTCACATCACGTACAAATGTAGCACCAACAAGGTCAAATGCACATGTCTCACTCGCAACAATATAGCCACCATTTGGAAGTTTTCCAAGGCTTAAAGGACGAAAACCAAATCTATCTCGCATAGCAAACATCTTCGAACGACTTAAAAAGACAAGAGAAAAAGCACCTTCTATTCTACCAACAGCATCAATGATTCTGTCTAAAAGTTTATCTTTAGAACTTTTTGCAATAAGGTGGATAAGATTTTCCGTATCCATAAATGTCTGAAAGATTGCACCTTTTTCAATGAGTTTATTACGAACTTCATCCGCATTTGTAAGGTTACCATTATGAACAATAGCCATCTCACCAAGATCATAACGTGCAAATACAGGCTGAGCATCAAGAATAGAGTCATCACCAGCAGTTGAATAGCGAGTATGCCCAACGGCAGAAGAACCACTCAAAGTGGAGAGTTTCTCTTCGTTAAAAACTTTCATAACCAAACCACGATCTTTAATAGTATGAAGTTTCTTTCCATCAGATGAGCTGATTCCAGCTGCTTCTTGACCACGGTGTTGTAGTGCATGTAGAGAGAAGTAGGCTAGTTTAGAAGCCTCTTCATGACCAAATATTCCAACAACAGCACACTTTTCGTTAATATCTTCGCGCAAATCATATCCTTAGAGCTTAAGTAAGAAACTTACTTATAATAATATATGCAATTATACTCTAAAATCCTATAAATAAAATGAAAGAAAAAAATATTAATGCAGATCCTTCAATTTCAAAAATGGTACTCTATTTGCTTAATATTAAAAAAATATCTCAAAAAGGGTAATGTATGGATATAGTTCTTCGTAATAATCTCATTTTAATTACAACTGGATTTGAGACTTTAAACACTAACTGGATGAAAGATTTTTTAAATCATCATGCACGAGGTATGCTCTTTTTACCCAAGGCTGTACTCGTTTTTCGTAATGAAACACTCAGAGAAGTACGAGAAGAATTTTTACACCAACTCAGCGAACACCATGCAAAGACACATGATTTTAACCATGAGTTTTTTCTGCGAAGTATGTTGAAGTTTGGGACACAGCCTATAAAAATAGAACTTAGTAGACTAGAAGAGCCGGAAGTTGTCAAGGTAAACCTCTATGCTTATGATAAAAACACAGTACTCATATCACTAAAAAATCCAAACTCTTGGGTTCTTAATTATATGCGTTCACAACTCGAAGTCTATGTAGAACGCGGTACAGATGCTTCTTTAGTCATAGATGTTTCAGATATGAAAGCAAAATCTAGATTAGAGCGAGCTCTAAACAAACGCCACATATTGCATTATGAAATACAGTACACCTATGATAATCACTTTATGTCTAAACTCTATAGCGACTTTGCAAACTTTAGTTTTGGAGATCTTTGTAAACAAGAGACTGATGAGAACACAATGTTTTACACAGTTTTAGAGTGCCCAGTAGGTGCGAGTCAAGATGCCTTGAAAAGGTCTTATAAAAAACTTACGAAGGTCTATCACCCAGATAAAATTATACACGAGGCACCTCATATGGTCGAACACTATACACAGAAATTTCAACTACTTCAAGAAGCATACACTGCACTCAGAGTAGTAAGCTAAGCTCTCTCTTAGTTAATGAAATTTTCAATGAGCTCTTCTTTAGAGCTATTTTTTAGGAGTGCTTCAAAATCATCAGCACTATAAAGTGCTAATGATGAGCCTCTCATCTGCTCAAGTTCTTTAGAAAAACCACGTTTTGAGAAAAATATAATCTGAATCGGCTCTATTTCCAAGCTTTCACACTTTTCTCTTAACTTGTGTAACTCTTTTTTATTGACTTTATGATTTTTCCATTTGCACTCACCTACATATACTTTTTCAGTATCGGTTATTGTCAGTATATCTATCTCTATATTTGCATCCCAGTAACTTCCAGAACTAATAATTTGTGAATCTCGAAGGTTATAGTTTAACAGCAGTTCACTCAGTTCTTCAAAAACAAGACTCACATAACTATGTCTACGTTCTTCTATTTTTTCAAAGAGTGGTTCATAATTTTTTTCTTGAATATTTTTTATCTGAGGAGCTATAAAGTAGAACCAAAAACGGACAAAAGGATGAGTAAAAAGTACCTTATGGGAGATACGATGTCTAGCCTCTCTACGTTTGAGTTTTGCATTTGGGTTTTTCTCTCTAGGATCTTGCTCTCTTGAGTACTCCATCTGAATAAGCCCTCTCTCTTGTAAGAAGTTTAGTGCCCCTCCTCCATTGCCATTATTGAGTCCTGCTCGTTTAAAGGCGGAGAAAATTCTTCTATCACCTATTGCCAGTGCTTGAAGGAGTCGTCTATTCTCTTGCGAGTTATCTGTAAGTTCTTGGATTTTTGCATATAAAATATCAAAATTTTTCAAAATAAGAGACTCTATGAGTTCTTCTACAGGTTTACTAGTGTCTACATCCCAACCAAGACCCCCAAAAATACTAAAGTAAGATATCAGTGTTTCCATATCATCGGGATAATTACGAAAATAAAAAGAGCGAAACTGCTCAAGAAGTTTATATTTTGTCATGGAACATATTGTAGCATATTATCTTCAACATAAGACTACATCTCACTTGCCCATTTAAGTGTATCTATACCATACTTTTCACGAAGTTCTTGTGTTTTTTCTGTCAGTAAGCGCATCTCTTGATCTTCTGCAAAGCCTATAAGTGAAAGCTCTTTTTTTGAGTCCCGTGTAAAACTAGAGCAGTTGATACTTAGTCTTATGACTTGTAAACGCCGTTGTGTGTCTGCTGCGAGAAAGAGTTCTTGAGTGAGAGCATTAAACTTAGGCTCTGTGAAAACTTCTGCAAGGGAGATATTTTTATGACTAGATTGATTGAGTTCATAAGAAATACTTAGATGAAAAACAGTAGGAATCACATCGAGCTTAAGGATGGCAAATGCTAAATGGCGTGCCAAAACTCGTACTCTTCGTTTGAGTTCGACTCTATCGAAAATAGGATCAAAGGTCCTGCTTATTCCTATAGACTTTCTTCTATGTGTTGTAACTATTGGTGCATCACTCTCCCCATTGACACGGCAATAGAGATCTTTGGCATAAGGCCCCCACGACTCTACTGTTCCTCTGCGTTTACGAAGGTCACCGAGGGTAAAGATTTGGACATCGTGCAGTCTGGTTCTCATACTTTTGCCTATACCTGCAAAGTTTTCTACCTGTATGGGGTTCACAAAGGTATCAAAGTTGTACTTGTCGATAATCTTACAGCCAAAAGGTTTTGCATAAGTCGTAGCGAGTTTAGCGATATAGCGTGTTGGTGCTGCACCTATGGAGACTGGAAGTTTTAGTTTGAACTTTATCTCATGGCGAAGTGCATCTAAAAATGCCGGAAGAGATTCCTCACTCACCCAACCTGTTAGATCTCCATAAAACTCATCTATACTTGCCTGTTCTACTAAAGGAATTCTTTCACATAAAAACTCATGAAGCTGATGGGAAAGTTCTTGATAAAGCGACATATTTGGTGCTTTTATTATGAGATGAGGACAAAGTTGCAGAGCTTCACGAATAGTCATGGCAGTTTTTATCCCAAAGCTTCGTGCCTCATAACTCGAAGTCGTAAGTATCCCCCGTATCTTTCCATCTGCATCCATGAAAGAGGAGATATTGTCATCTTTATCCTCATAAGCCTTATAAAAAGTAGGTACAAAACTTCCAGAATTTTCAAAATTTACAGTCTGTTTTTTTGCATTTGCATCAAAAATCTTCGTATCACTTCTTCCTCCTATAGCAACAGGAAGATGCTCTAACGAAGGATTTTTAATTCGAACAGCACTTACAAAAAAACAATCAATATCTATATGTATTTTAATTTTTTACCCCAAATTACTCTTTTATTTTGAGTCTATTATAATCTTTTTCTGATTATTGACTCATTTTTATTGCAAAATGCCATATATACTTCTAAGCCAAGCAAGCAAAATTTAAATCTGAAGTTTAATTCATCTTATATTTAGTTGCTCTTCGCTATAATCGCAAGACGAAGTGAATCCCCCCCCCCCTCTAGCTAGAGTATTTCACATATTTAAGGATAAATTATAAATGAACCGTACACAGATAGACTATATCGAAGAGGATGAAATAGATCTCAAAGAGCTTTTCCATACACTTCTTCGTCGAAAAAAGCTCATCTTTATTATAACAACTCTTATTACTATATCAGCTGGAATCTATGCCTTTACAAAAACACCTATTTATGAAGTGAAATCAAATATTAAACTTGGATATATTGGTGATAAAATCATAGGTGATCCTATTTCACTGGTAAAAACTCTCAATGTAATTTATAATGTAGAGGATACAGTAGACACAAAAGAAGAGTTTATTGCAAAAGTATCAACTATCTCAAACAATAAAAAGATATCCAACTTTATTACAGTTATCACAGAGGGAATCTCTAATGTAAAAGCACTAGAGCTCAATAAAAAAGTTTTGATGTCAATTCAAGAAAAATATGCAAAAAAAATTGAACAATACAAAAAAAATAATATTGCTGTAATTAATGAACTAAAATCACAGATTAAAGAATTAAATACTCTTGAAAAAAAGAATATCGAAAGAAAAATAGAAATACTCAAAAAACAGACTCTCCCACTCCTTGATGCAAAAATAGTTTTTTTAAAAAATAGTAAACTCAAAGCCATAAAAGAAAAAATAAGATTCAACTATCAAAATCTGAAAAAATATGAAAAAGAGATCAAGAAACTCTATACAAATTCCCAAAAGACAAAAAACTCAGCTACACTTGTTATTATATCCATTCAGATGGTCAACTATCAAAATCTAATATTAAATTCGCAAAACAATGTAGAAGATTTAAAACTGCAAGCTGAAACAATTAAGAAAGAGACATTACCAACCCTCAAAGAAAAGAAAAAGAATTTAGTTCATGACACACTCAGAAAATTAAAATATGACTTAGAGGTGACACTCAAGAATAATAAATTGAGATTAGAAGAAAAAATACTCAATTTACAATACGAAAACAGTGATCAAAATATCAAGAATAGTAAAGTAGTTGGGAAATATATAATGCATAACTATGCTTCTAAACCTAAGAAAAAGCTTATTATTGTAGTAGCATTTATAACAGGTCTTATACTCTCTATATTTTTAGTATTCTTTTTAGAGTTTTTATCCTCAACGAGAGAAGAAGAAACAAAGCAGTAAACCTGCACAGTTTTTAATCACTTTTTCTCCTCTGTTATTCAAATATCCGATATAATTATTTCAGATTAAAATTCAGGAGAAATAAATGGGTAAATTTGTTAATAATACAGAAGAGTTTTTTAAGTTTTGTGAAGAGAACGATGTTCAATTCGTAGACTTTAGATTTACAGATATTAAAGGTGCATGGCACCACATTAGTTACAGAATGAGTGCTGTAACAGCTGGTCAACTTGAGAATGGTCTTCCGTTTGATGGTTCATCTATTGAAAACTGGCAGCCGATTAATGAATCTGATATGCTTTTAACACCTGATGTTGAAAGTACTTTCTTAGATCCATTTACTGCTGATCCTACTGCTATCATGTTCTGTGATGTTTATGACATCTACAAGAAACAAGCTTATGAGAGATGTCCACGTTCTATTGCTAAAGCAGCTCTTAAGCATGCTGAGTCTATCGGTATCGCTGATGCTGCTTACTTCGGTCCTGAAAATGAATTTTTCATGTTTGACTCTGTAACTTTTGTTGATAATATCAATGAAGCTGGTTACAAAGTTGATACAGAAGAGGGTGAGTGGAACTCAAACAATCCTTACCCAGATATGTACAACACAGGTCACAGACCAGGAACTAAGGGTGGTTACTTCCCAGTTGCACCAACTGACTCTGCTGTAGATATGCGCGCAGAGATGATGCAAGTGTTAGAGCAAGTTGGTCTTGAAGTTGTTCTTGGTCACCACGAAGTTGCTCAAGGGCAACATGAGATTGGTATCGTTTACTCTGACATCATCGGTGCTGCTGATAATGTTCAAAAGTATAAATATGTTATCAAAATGATTGCACACCTTAATGGTAAAACGGCTACATTTATGCCTAAGCCAATGTTTGGTGATAACGGTAATGGTATGCATGTTCACCAATCACTATGGAAAAATGGTAAAAACCTTTTCTATAAAGAGGGTGGATATGGTAATCTTTCGGATATGGCTATCAACTATGCTGGTGGTATCTTTAAACATGCTGCAGCAGTTGCATCATTTACTAACCCAACTACGAACTCATACAAGCGTTTACTTCCAGGTTTCGAAGCACCAAGTATCTTAACTTACTCTGCTAAAAACCGTTCTGCAGCTTGTCGTATTCCTTACGGTGCCGGTGAGCCTGCTACTCGTTTAGAGATGAGATTCCCAGACTCTACTGCTTGTCCTTACCTAGCATTTGCTGTAATGATGATGGCTGGTCTTGATGGTATCAAAGAGGGAACTACTCCTGTTGGTCCAATGGACGAAGATCTATTTGAACTTTCTCTTGATGAAATTCGTGAAAAAGGTATTCCTCAAATGCCACACACTTTACGTGAAGCACTTGAAGGTCTTATCTCTGATAATGATTTCCTTAAGCCTGTATTTACAGATGAGTTCCTTGAGGCTTATCAGTCTTACAGATTTGAGCGTGATGTATTCCCTGATGAGGGTCGTCCGACTGCTTACGAGTTTAAAACTACTTATCAGTGCTAGGCTTTTAGCCTATCATTTTCCCACTTCCGTGGGAATAATCTTTTCATATTTACTTAAAAAACTTCCAAACTATTTCACAAAACTTTTTTATAATCCAAACTTTGCTATAATTCCAAATCAATAATATATGTAAGAGTCTGTTATTGAAAATTTTAAGTGAAAGGATTCATCATGATGAATCAAAATATTCCAAAGGGTAAGTACAGAGCTTACCCTCAAATAGAGTTACCAAACCGTGTTTGGCCAACAAAGACAATAACAAAAGCTCCTCAGTGGTGTAGTGTAGATCTTCGCGATGGTAATCAAGCACTAATCAATCCTATGAGCATGGATAAAAAACTTGAACTTTTCGGACTCTTACTCAAACTAGGATTTAAAGAGATAGAGGTTGGTTTTCCTTCTGCTTCTAAAGTAGAGTTCGACTTTTTACGCCGTCTAGTAGATGATAATCTTATCCCCAAGGATGTAACAGTACAAGTCCTTGTACAAGCCCGTGAGCACTTAATAGCTAAAACATTTGAAGCACTCAAAGGGGTTAAAAAAGCAACTGTTCACCTCTACAATTCTACAAGTATTGCTCAAAGAAAGATAGTCTTTGGTAAAACACAAGAGGAGATTATAGCTCTAGCTTTAGAAGGTGTTGAACTTGTCAAAAAGTATGAAAAAAAGCATGATGGTGAGATTTACTTAGAATATTCTCCTGAGAGTTTTACAGGAACGGAGTTAGAATTTGCTGCTGAAATCTGTAACAAGGTAACTGCTGCTTGGGGAATAAGTGCCACTCGTAAGGTTATCATCAACCTACCCTCAACCGTAGAGATGGCAACACCAAATATCTATGCAGATCAGATAGAGTGGATGGGTAGACATTTAGATAATCGTGAGAATATCCTTATCTCAACACATACACATAATGATCGTGGTACTTCAGTAGCGGCTACAGAGTTAGCTCTTTTAGCTGGTGCAGATAGAGTTGAGGGGACACTTCTAAGTAATGGCGAACGTACTGGGAATGTAGATATCATCACACTTGCACTCAACATGACAACACAAGGTATAGACTCGAAACTTGACTTTAGCAATGTAGATGAAGTTCTAGATGTAGTAGAGAGATCAACGGAGATAGAGACACATGTAAGACATCCATATGTTGGAGAACTTGTTTATACTGCATTTAGTGGCTCGCATCAAGATGCTATAAACAAAGGGCTTGCTTTCCAAAAATCCAAAGCAGATGAGTTATGGGAAGTTCCTTATCTCCCTATAGACCCTGCTGATGTGGGACGTTCGTATGAGTCTGTTATACGCATCAACTCCCAGTCTGGAAAAGGTGGAGTTGCTTATATCTTAGAAAAAGAGTTTGGCTATCAACTTCCAAAGGCTATGCATCCTGAAGTAGGTAAACTTGTTCAAGCTGTGACAGATGTAGAAGGTCGAGTACTTAGTTCGAGTGAAATTGTAGCAATTTTTGAGAAAAGTTATTTTGAGATGAAGGGTCATCTCTCATTAGTTGATTTTAGTGTATCATCTGATAACAAGCTATCAACATGCTCACTTACCTATATCCATAATGGTAAAAAGATACATGCAGAGGGTCAAGGGAATGGTCCTATTGATGCATGTAAAAATGCACTTATAAAAGAGTATAAAAATAGCTTTAGCATTAGTTCTTACTCCGAACACTCTTGTGGTGAGCAGAGTAGTGCCACTGCTATTGCCTACATAGAGATAGAGACTGCTACAACTATCTCATGTTTTGGTGTAGGTCGAGATAGTGACATAGCAACAGCATCAATCAAAGCAATGTTTTGTGCACTAAACAAGGCTTTTACAAACTAGGAATATATAATGGACAAAATCACAGCTATATTTGAGAACAACAAGGCATGGGCAAAAAAAGTTTCCGATGCTGACCCTCAGTTTTTTCATAAGATTTCACAATCACAAAAACCAGAGATACTCTGGATAGGTTGTGCTGATAGCCGTGTTCCTGCAAACCAGATCATTAATCTTCCTGCTGGCGAAGTTTTTGTTCACAGAAATATCGCTAATGTTATCGTACATACTGACCTTAATGCCCTCTCAGTCATCCAGTATGCTGTAGATGTTTTAAAGGTAAAGCATATCATAGTCTGTGGGCATTACGGATGTGGAGGGATTAAAGCTTCTATGGAAGAGTCTAGTCATGGGCTTATAGATAACTGGCTCAGACATATAAAAGATGTTGCACGTTTTCATGAGCATGAACTCCATAGGATCTCTGATTTTGATGCGAGATTTGCTAGGCTTTGTGAGCTCAATGTTTTAGAACAAGTCAATAACATTGAAAACACTACTATAGTTAAGAATGCTCTTGTCAATAACCAAGAGCTAGAAATCCATGCTTTTATCTATGATATTAAAGATGGTATTATTAGAGATCTAAACGACTTACCAAAGTAGCTCTCCTTGAGGATCATCTGATATCTCTTGTGCTTTTGGTGGCTTTGATATCTCACTAAAATACTCTTTCTTTCCATTCACCGTGGCTTCAATAATCCCCTCTGGCACATCAAACTTACGCTTAATTTGAGGGTAAAGTTCTACAACATTTCTGTAATAATCAGCAAATGCAGGACCAGAGATGCGACCACCTGTCTCACGTTTATACATAGGTGTATTGTTATCATTTCCAAACCATACTACCGTAGTTATGGTTGGAGAGTATCCAGCAAGCCATCCATCGACATTTGAGTTAGTTGTTCCTGTTTTAGCTGCGAGTTCTATGCCTTTTACTTTTGCACGTCTTGCTGTACCATATTTCACAACATCTTCCAATATAGTTGTTAGTATATATGTTTGTGTCGGCGTTCCTGTAATATTTTTCACTAAAGTTTTTTCATAAATAGTCTCTTCACCCTTTTTAATGCTATTAATAAGATGTGGCTGAACTTGAACACCTTGATTTGAAAAAGAAGTATAATATTTTGCAAGTTCGAGTGGAGAGAGTGACATCGTCCCAAGAGCAATAGAAAGATCATTTGGAATATTTTTAATATGAAACTTTTTGAGCTCACGAAGGAGTGTCGCTAAACCTATGTCATTGACAAGGTTAATAGTTGCTAGATTACGCGAGTGAATAAGTGCATTACGAAGAGTTACTAAACCCTTATAGTTCTTCTCATAGTTCTTAGGTTGCCACTTCATCTCATGCCCATCTTTTTCATACTCATAAGTCTTAGCGATATCTACAAGCTCTGTAGCACCACTATACCCTAAGTCTATTGCCACTTGATAGATAAAAGGTTTAAATGCAGAACCAGGTTGGCGTTTCCCCTGAGTAGCACGGTCATAAGAGCTTTTTTTGTAGTCAACACTTCCAACAAGAGCTAAAATATCTCCACTCTTTGAGTCAAGTGATACTAAAGCACCATTAAGTTGTGAGACATTGACATCTTGGAGACTAAACTGCTCTTTTTGTGTAGGATTTTTTATCTCTTCAAACTTTTCAAGTTTAGCTTGCTCTATTGCCTGATACTTTTTTATACGTTTATGTGCAGCATCATAAGCAAACTTCAAAGATTTTCGTGCTGCATCTTGTAGTCTTAAATCTACTGTAGTATAAACCTCATATCCACCTGTTTTAAAGTCTGTAATATTGAGATCACGAAAGCGACGAGCCACTTCATCGACAATAAAAGGTGCTTTATTCTGTGTCAAAGTATCATCAAAAACTTTTGGTTGCTCAGCCAATGCAGCTTCATAAGCTCCCTTCTCTATCCAACCTAAAACATACATCCGTTTTATAACACGGTTTGCACGCCCCATAGAAATATCGTAATTTTTAGTAGGGGCATAGGTACTTGGTGCCTTTGGCAGTCCTACAAGTATAGCCATCTCTTTAAGTGTCAAGTCCTCAAGTCGCTTATGAAAGTAGCCATCAGCTGCGGTCTTAATACCATAGTATCCATGTCCATAATAGATCTCATTTAAGTAGCGCTCAAGTATCTGCTCTTTTGTAAGAGCATGCTCTATTTTAATAGCATAAATCGCCTCTTTTATCTTACGACTTAACTTCTTTTCTCTTGTAAGCAAAACATTTTTTACAAGTTGCTGAGTAATGGTACTTGCACCTTCAACAGCCTTACCAGCACGTATTACTTTAATAGCAGCACGAAAAATAGCATCAATATTTATCCCGGGATGCTCAAAAAATGTAGTATCTTCAATAGCTACAAGAGCTTCAATAATACGAGGAGGAATCTCATCAAATGTAGCATAATATCTATGTTTTTTATTAAATATATTTGCTATCTTTTTCCCATCTTTATCGTAGATACGAGTAGTAACATCAGGATGGTAATCTACAAGTTTGGAGATGTCGTAGTCATAGGCATATAGAAAGTACCCTATAAGTGCAAAAGGTGAGAGTAGTCCTAAAACTAGGAGTGTCAGTAGTGTTCGTTTGAGATATTTCATTTTCTAAATTCCCTATTTGCAAAATTTGCTTCTATTAATGTTCTTGTATAAGCCATCTGTGGATTGTCTATAATATCTTTCATCCTACCGCTCTCTACAACTCTACCCTCTTTTAAAACACAAATATCTTCGCATAAATTTTGTGCTGAGGCTATATCATGTGTTACAAAGAGTATCAAAAAATTCTCTTGTTTTTGTAGCTTTTTAAGTAACTCAATAACTACTACACGAGTCTGGGGATCAAGTGCAGTAGTTGGTTCATCAAGAAGAAGAAGTTTTGGTCTCTTACTAAGTGCCATGGCAATCACTACACGTTGTAGCTGTCCACCGGAGAGCTCTGGAGGGAACCTCCCTAAAAGTTCTTTGCCTAACCCAACTTCTTCAAATATTTCATCTAGTCTACTCTTATCCACAAAAAACTGCTTAGCAATCTTTGTCAAAGGAGAGAGTGCTGTAAAAGGATTTTGAGGTATAAATGCTACACTTTCCCCTGCTCTTAACTCAAAGTCGCTCTCACTCTCTAAACTTACTTTCATGCTTGCTGGTAACATCCCAAGTAGTGACTTGAGTGTCAAGCTCTTTCCGCTACCACTCTGACCTACTAACGCAAGAGAACTCTCTATCTCGAATGCTATATCAACTAAGCGAGTCTGCTCTAAATCAATAGTAAGTTTTTTAACTTTCATCTTTTTTCGCTCATAACATATAAACTTTTACATACAGCTCGAAGTTCTTCAACAGACTCCCCCACTCTAGCGATAAGCCGAATTATCGCACGAGGAACAGTAGGTTGACGTATTCCACCTACACTATAGCCTTGTGCTATCAGCATATCTTTTATCTCAATAACTTTCTTGTTGTCATCAATGACAACAGGTACAATAAGCCCTGCAACCGAAATACCAAGTTCCTCTTTGACAACAAGTTGCCTCTCTTTAATCTCATCTTTTAAACTCTCACAGTTTTGTAGAATATACTCAAGAGATTTATGTGCTAAAAGTGTATCATAAAGTGAAAGTGATGTTGCATAAATAATAGGCTTCGCACGGTTAATAAGATACTCAACTATATGCTCGTCAGCTAAGATAAATGCTCCAAAACTTCCATAAGCCTTGCCTAGTGTTCCCATCTTTATGTGATTTACTTTTGGCACTATACCATAGTAATCAAACACTCCCATAAGTTTCTCACCTATAATACCACTACTGTGTGCTTCATCTACGATGAGCAGAGCATTTGCACTATCTACTATATCAAATACTTCGCGTTTACAAAGGTCTCCATCCATGGAGTAGATGCCCTCTACTGCTACTATCTTGCGTTTAGCCTGAGAGTTTTTTAGTAGAGTCTTTAACTCATCCATATCGTTATGCTTAAAAAACACAACATCAATATGCTTGAGATTTGATGCAAGTACTCCCGATGCATGATACAGTTCATCCATAAAAAGAGTATCACCCTTTCTTACAAGTGATTCCATAAGAGCAATATTTGCATTAAATCCACTTCCAAGAACTACACCTGCTTCAAAATCATTTGCCAAACATAAAGCATCTTCAAAATCCTTATGTATCTGATGATAGCCACTCACAAGCATGGATGCCTTACTTGCATGTATATCAGAATTATTTAATAGCTCTACAGTTTTTTGATGCAATAATTTATTGTGTGCAAGTCCAAGGTAATCATTTGAAGAAAAATCTTTGAGCTTGTTTGAGAGAACTTCTCGAGTTCTATATCGTCCTGATCTCTTCAGTGCTTTGAGCTCGTTTTCGTAAAACATTACCCTATAACGACCCTGTTTCGCCCACTCTCTTTTGCTCTATAGAGTGCTTTATCTGCACGACTATAGATACTCTCTTCATCATCACCTTTCACATACTCAACCACTCCAAAACTCATAGTAATTGAAGTGACTTTTTTATGCTCTTCAACAAGTTTTCGCAGTTTCTGGGCAAGGAGATATCCCTTATCTTTTGTTGTGTAAGGAAGTATAAGAGTAAATTCCTCACCCCCTATTCTACAAAAAGTATCTACTTCCCTTAGTGTATACGAGATAAGACGTGTGTACTCTTTAAGTACTTTATCTCCTATATCGTGTCCCAGAGAGTCATTAATTTTTTTGAAAAAGTCTATATCCATCATTACCAAAGAAAAAGGATGTAGATAACGCTGTGCTAAGATAATTTGCTTTAAGAGAACATCATCATAAAGTTTTCTATTGCCTATATGTGTCAGTTCATCTTTTATACTTAAAGAAACGAGCTCATGTCTTGTAGTCTCTTGTTCTGTAATGTCTGAAAGTATTAGTGCATATATATTTTTCTGTTCATCTATAAGTGAAGCTGAGGCTAAAAAATAGTAAATTTCTTCATCAATTTTCATTTTAATTTTATGTTTTATCATCTGAAATGTTACTAAGTATTCTACCCAAGAAACACCATCATTAATAGGGGAGAGATATCCCTCTTCTTCTACAAAAAATTCACATATACAAGTATGTTTTTTAGAGAAGTCTGTAATATTATTAAACTCAAGGAAGTACTTAAAGAATGTTTTGTTTGCACTCAAAATATTTCTTTGATCACTCAAAAGTACAATATTCGTAGAGGTGTCAATAATTGACTTATAGTAAGCCTGTTGACGAGAAAACTTCTTAAGAAAGTTGGTACTTAATAGTGAAATAAGAAAGATTATTACAAGAGCTACTCCGGCAATGAGTTCATAAGATATAAACATTAGTTTTCTCCATAAACCGAGCGAGGACTTCTACACTCAGACCCATAGCGGTGGACTCATATCCACGGACTTCTTTGATATAAGACTTACAAAAACCCTCAACCATACAAGCACCAGCCTTACCTCGCCACTCTCCACTCTCCAAGTAAGCATCCAAGTCATCTACATCAAAATCAGCAAATATATAATCAGTCTGTGAAATATCTATCACTTTCTTCGCTTTGGACTCATAAATCATACAGGTAATGATGCTCGTAATATTTCCACTTTGTGTCATTAAAATATTACGAGCATCATCTACACACTTTGCTTTTCTTAGAATATGTCCTTGTGAAGTAACCACGGTATCTGCTACAAGAAGTGGTATATCTTCGCAACCAAAAGCATCTATATTAGCATTGTACTTACCTAGTGTTGCTTGATACACAAAGTTTTTTGGAGAGAGTGCGACTATGCTATCTTCATCAAAATCCACACTCTCTTGAATAAATGCGATACCTGCATTTCTCAGTAGCATTGATCGGGTTTGAGAAGAGGAGCAGAGTCTAAGCATTTCTAAGTGTTACTCCAAGATAGATAGCAATGAGACCGAGGATAATGTTAAGTGGTACCATATACTTACCAATGAGACTTAGTCCAGATGCTGCACCGGCGCTATCACCTTTGGCTAACAGCTTATCCGCCGATGAACGTTTGTATGCCATAAGAGCGAGGTTTCCTGTCATTATCATCCATATAACCTCTTTAACATGTACAATGTTATAAATATGCATAGCATACTCACTTATAACATTTCCATTTTCATCTACAGCAGCAGCACGAAATCCAAGACTCACAGCCATAATAACCGCAGTAATAATGAGAGTAATAACAAAAGGTGTGACTATGATAAAGAGGCGTTTGAGAGCATGAGAGATGCGTTCAAGTCTATGAAGAGGGTTCTCTATCTCAAGAAAAGAGTTATGAGCAGCAAAACGCATAGCGATCATACCACCAACCCACACAACAGCAGAGAGAATATGTAAAAATACTATCTCAGTCCCAAAGTTTCCAAAGAGGGTCATCATAAAGTCTTTCATTGTGCTAGTGCCTCTTGGATAAATGCAAGTGACGCCTCTTTTGCTTCAGGAAGCCTACTAGCATCTTTTCCACCGGCTTGTGCAAAGTCTGGACGACCACCTCCACCACCACCAAGGATTGGAGCAATTTTTTTGATCCAATCACCAGCTTTTGCATTGGCATCTTTCACACCACAAGCTATGAGAACTTTATCTCCTTTTACTTGAAAGAGCATTGCACAGAGTTTTTCATTTTCATTTTTAAGAGCATCTATCTTCTCTTTGATATCGCCAGTTGGGTACTCTTCAACCACAACAGCCACACCATGTATCTCATCAGCACTTATCTCTACTTTTGCAGACTCTTGTGCCTCTTTGAGTTCACTTTTTAACTCCACTACAGAAGATTTAAGTCTATTAATTCCTGCAAGAAGGTCTAAGTTTTTCACTTCTGCTTGTGCATCTTGCACTAAGGTTCTCTGCTCACAAAAGTACTTATAAGCCGCATTTCCACAAACAGCTTCAATACGTCTCACACCAGCTGAAACACCAGACTCTTTTGTGATGATAAATGAGCCGATATTTGCAGTATTTGTTACATGAACGCCACCACAAAACTCAATACTCGCATCCCCAAAACTTACAACACGAACTTCATCACCATACTTCTCTCCAAACTGAGATTTTGCACCAGATTTCTTCGCATCTTCTATACCTAGCACTTCTGTTTTAGCTGTGATGCCACGCATGATTTCGTAGTTTACACGTTGCTCTATTTCGCTTAACTCCGCATCACTAATAGGTTTTGGATGAGAGAAGTCAAAACGCAAACGCGATGCTTCATTGAGTGAACCTGCTTGTGCGATATGATCACCTAATATGTCTGAGAGTACCGCATGTAAAAGGTGTGTAGCCGAATGGTGTTTGATAATTTCATTTCTAGAAATATCTACTTTTGCATCTACTACAGTACCTACTTTAAGTGCCTTAGTAACTTCTATCTCCACAAGAGAGAGACCGAAAAATTTCTTCGTATCAAGAACTTTTGCAAAACCTTCAAGCTCACCCTCATCTCCAGTCTGTCCACCACTCTCTGCATAAAATGGAGTGATATCTAAAAGTGCCCAACCATTTTCACCTGCATTTAAACTCTCTACTCTTTTATACTCTGCATTTAAAAGAGCTTGCACTTCACCCGAGTGTGTTGTAAACTCATAGCCAACAAAAGTGTTCTCGCCAAACTCTTCAAGGAGTGCTTTAAAGTCCCCTTGAGTTGCCACGTCACCGGAGCCTTTCCAAGCTGCTTTAGCCCGTGTGCGTTGCTCAAGCATAAGGGATTCAAACTTCTCGCTATCAAGCCCTAAGTTTTTCTCTTTGAGCATATCTTCAGTGAGGTCTAGGGGAAAGCCAAAAGTATCATAAAGTTTAAACGCCACTTCACCGCTAAATACTTTGTCCGTGTTCTTTAATTCTTCTTCAAAGAGTGCTATCCCAGACTCAATAGTCTTGAAAAATCTCGCCTCTTCAAGTTGGATCTGTTCTTTTACAGCTTCTGATTTTTGTGCTAAGTAGTCATACTCTTTACCCATTATAGCTACTAAAGTATCAACTATTTTGTACATAAATGGCTCACGGAATCCTAAAAGATACCCATGTCTTACAGCACGACGAAGAATACGACGAAGTACATAACCACGACCTTCGTTTGAGAAGTTTGTTCCTTGAGAGAGCAAGAAAACAGCCGTTCTTATGTGGTCAGCGATAACGCGATAAGAGGCACCTGTTTTATAAACATATTCCTTACCGATCATCTGCTCTACCTGCTCTATCATTGGCATAAAAAGTGATGAACCGTAGTTAGAAGTTTTACCCTCTTTGATGGCTACAACACGTTCAAGTCCCATACCAGTATCTATAGAAGGTTTCGCAAGAGGGATTCTCTCTCCGCCTTTTTCTTTGACTTCATACTGCATGAAAACAAGGTTCCAGATCTCTAAAAATCTATCACCCTCTCCACCCATTTTATCCTCAGGGCCATTGAACTCCTCGTGCCCTTGATCATAAAAGATCTCAGAACATGGACCACAAGGACCTGTATCACCCATAGACCAAAAGTTATCAGCATCACCAAGACGCATAATTCTATCTGCCGCTATGTGCTTTTTCCACATCTCCTCCGCTTCATCATCAGAGTCATGTACAGTTACCCAAAGTTTGTCTATGTCAAGTTCAAGAACTTTAGTAATAAACTCCCAAGCAAAACCAATCGCCTCTTCTTTAAAGTAGTCTCCAAAAGAGAAGTTCCCCATCATCTCAAAGAAAGTGTGGTGGCGTGCAGTATGTCCTACATTTTCAAGGTCATTATGCTTTCCACCTGCGCGAATACAAGTCTGACAAGATGTCGCACGAGGGTTAGCAGGTCTTGGAATTTCACCTGTAAATATCGACTTAAAGGGAACCATTCCCGCATTGTTAAAAAGAAGTGTCGCATCATCTGGCACCAAAGGTGCTGAAGCTACACGGCTATGTTGTTTTGATTCAAAAAATCTTAGGTACTCTTCTCTAATATCCATAATTACATCTCTTTTATAAAATTACGCGATTATATCCTAAATGAACTATATTTTACTTTAGAGATTCCCTTTATCCTTTCAAAATCTCTTCCATTTTTAAAACTCTATCATCAAATACTTCTTCTCCATCATAATAAAGAAGTGGGAGAGTGTAACTACTATTCTCTTCAGTTGACTTTATGGCTATATTATCAGGACTTATAGTTGTAATACCAGCTAAATTTTCTAACTCCCAATCGATATTTACTGAGGTAATATAGACTAATTCCGAACAGACTAACTTCTCACTGTTTTGAGCATCATACTCAAAATCATACTCCTTGCCTAACTGGCGAAATAAAAGTAAAATTCTCTTTTTCAAATCCTCTGTGGATTCCTCTTTTTCATGCATAATAGCGATATCATCGACATTTAAAAACTCATCAATACTTACAAGTTGCACACCATCTCTCAATGCCCCTTCTATAGTATTACCGGCACTTATCTTTTCATGATAAGGAACTACAACTGGATCATCCCAAAGACCAAGTGTACGAAGCTCTTCCTCATTTCCAATATAGACTGCAACATGCCCCCAAAAACCAGGAATAAGTTTATCCGTTAATCTAAAAGGTGTTTTATCCAAAAGGATATCTCCTATTTGCAAAGTCATTTCAACATTTGCAGAAGCATCTTTATCTCCATAGAATAGACCCTTTCGAACTTCTACGAGACCTGCTGTATTACCTATCTCTTCACTTACACTACCGAATATATCCGACCAAATAGAGTCAATATAGTCTAAAATAGTATCATAACTACTAGTAAGTGAGTCCAACAATGAGGGATCCTCTCGAAGTCCATTTTGATAAGATATACTATTTTCAACAAGCATCTGTAAATATATAAAGAAATCATCTTTCTCTTCTTTATAGTCCCCTATTCCTTTTTGGTAATAATGTATCATAGCACTTACCGCTCGTAAATTTTGCTGGGAATTATACTCATCTGTTATATCTTGTAAAACATCTTCTGAAATGCCATATGCACTATCTGAAGAGTTTACAATACCTCTTAAAGTATCATCTCCTTGGTACTTTTTATAAACAAGGTTATAGTTATCATATTGTATAAGCATAGCTGATAGACTTATCATTACAAGCTCAAACTGTATCTTTTTACTATACTGAGTATCTCCATCCTTTACAATATAACGGTATGCAGCCATATAGTAGTTTGTCTCCTCTCTAGCATCTAAATAATCTGCTATCAAGGAATGTAAAGAATCTAAATCTTTTCCAGAGAGATACTCCTTAGACGAGAGATCATTGTAAAGTGTAAATGCCTTAACTCTCTTTACCAGTGCCTTTTCCACATAACTCTGGTAAGGAATACTACTATTTTCATCTAAATGAGAGATGATTTCAGAATTTTGTAAATAATTTAATTTTTTCGGATCCTTACTACATGAGGTAAATAATAATACAAGTACAGAAGAGATAATAAGTATAAATAGCTTCATATATTCCTTATGATGATGTTGTGGAGGTATCTAAAAGAGGTGAGTTTTCATCTAATAGTGGTATTATAGCATAATGCTCTTGAAATATTTTTGTAGCGATTCCGCTTCCCCAATAGAGAAAGTTGCCATCTTTATCCAATACAGGTGTAGTGCCATTACCACAAGAAGGACTTTTTGATTTTAAAACTATTGTATCTACATCTGGATTTTTTATTATAAACTTATAAATTTCATCTTCTAAAAGCAGTGTTACATCTTCACCAGAATTATCTTGTATAATCCTTTCTGCTCCTTCCACTTTCACCACAGATATTCTCTCACGAGGTGTTCCAAAAAGAGGTGCTTCTGGACAGAAGGGGATGATCTCATACTCTTTATAAGTTTCCATAACAGCATTTACTGCCTTAGTTTTTCCGTCATAACGACAGTTTTCACCTAGCAAACAAGCTGAAATAATAACTTTTTTCTTCATTTCAATCCTTCTACAAAAATATTTTGGTATTATATTACAATTTCACCTTAGGTATGTTTATGAACTTTACACCTGTCATAAGAACTTCACATTCGATTCCACACTCACTTTTAGAGTTCGCAAAAGAGAGAAAACTAGCCACTAAAAGCATAGATTTTGAGCTCCTTTCCTTTAGCACTTTACTCCAAAGAGAGGGTGAAAAGAGCTATGAACTCATCAGTGATCCTTCCGTCATTACACTAGAAGAATTACACAATCCTCTTACTTCCATAAAACAAGAGTACTCCATTAAAATCAAACCAAAAAGTACTAAAACTTCTATCTCCCTTGTACTTAATGTCAATAAACTCAAAACTAAGGCAAGTATCAAAATCCTAAAAACTTCTCTTTTTAAAAAATCCAACTCACTCCTCAAAGATCTCAGAGATATGATTTACAGAGAAAAATTGCGACATGGATTATATATTGGTCTTTTTGAACCAAATCTTGACAAACAACTCACAAAACTCTTGCAAATAGTACCTTATGATAAAGCTCTCCCAAAAGATGTAAGTTTTGGAGTTGCACTTGGTATACTCCCTCAAATGCCTAGAGATGCTCAACTTGAAAAGCTATTTGAAAAGAGGGAAGAAAGTTCAAAAAATATTCTTGATGGTATCAAAAAAGGTGAACTTGTCGCTCGTTTTATAAAAGCAAAAAATGGTGTCAATGGACGAGCTTGTACAGGAAAATATCTTAAAGTAAGAGAAGCAAATAGTACTTTACTCAAGCCAACTATCGACCATACACTTTATGAAAAAGAGTCAAATGATGCCATAGAGTACTTTGCCAAAGAGAGTGGGCATGTTCTCTTTGCGAATAATCTCCTCAGTATTTCTCAATCTCTTTCCCTTGATGGAGCGAACTTTAAAGAGAGTGCTGTTATTGATGCAGGTGAACTCAACAAAGATATCTCAGTCAACATCACCCATAAGAAATCCCATAATGAAGATGCGATTGGAAGGGGTGTCACAATAGATGTCAAGGAGTTAAATGTCGAAGGCTCTATTGCGGCTAATGTCAACATAGCGACAAAAGAGCTCAAGGTAGATGCGCAAACGCATAAAAACTCTACCATGGAAGTTGAAAATAGTGCAAGTATAAAACTACATCGTGGTGACTTAATAGCAAACGATGCAGAAGTAGATATGCTTGAGTCTGGGAAAATCACTGCACATGAATCTATATATATCAAAAAGATGTTAGGCGGTGAAGCCATAGCTCCTGTGGTAAAAGTAGATGAGCTCCTCTCAAATGCTACCATCACCGCTTCAAAACGCATAGAGATAAAGAGTTTACATGGAGAGCACAATCAGCTTATCATCGATCCAAAGGCCATTGAGAGCTACCACATAAAACTCGATAAGCTCAAAGTGAAAATCAAAAAGCATAAAGAAAAAGTAGCTACTCTTGAGCAGGATTTTGAGAAACGCTACTCTGAGCATGTTACACAACTAGATAGAGTAAAAACATTTCAACAAAGAGTTATGAGTGCACAAAAAAGCGGTAAAAAAGCCATGAAGCAGGATATACTTCGAGTAAAACTCTACAAACAAAATAGTGTAAAACTAAGTGAAGAGAAAGTACTTATCGAAAAAGAAAAAACAAAATTAGCATCACTTGTGCAAGAAGAAGAAAAACTGGAAAATAAAGATCTTCATGCACAAATAGTAGTACATTCTAGCTATGATGGGCACTCCAAAGTCACTTTTGTCTCTGTAAAAACAGGGGAAAAGATAGAGTACTTCCCAGAAGGAGAGATTGAAACAATCTCACTCACTCTTAACGATAAAAATGAGAGAGTAATAAAACTAGACTAGCAGATAACAACACTCTTAATCTCTGTCATCTCTTCGATGGCAAACTTTGGACCCTCGCGTCCTACACCACTTAACTTAACACCACCATAAGGCTGAATATCAAAACGCAGAGTCGGCATGTCATTGATGATGATACCACCAGCTTCAAGCTCACTCATAGCTCTTTTCATAAGTCTCAAATCATTCGTAAAAACTGAAAACTGGAGTCCATAAGGAGAGTTGTTCATTCTAGGCATAGCATCATCAAAATTTTCTACTTTGACAAGACTTACTATAGGAGCAAAAACCTCTTCGCAGACTATTGTCATATCATCAGTGACATTTGCCATCACACACGGATGGAACATTCTTCCCTCACGGTGAGGAGGAAGAAGTGGCACGGCACCCTCTTCTATAGCAGACTCTACCCAACTCATAGCACGCTTGGCAGCTTCATCATCTATGAGTGGCCCCATAAAAGTATCATCTTCATAAGGACTTCCTACTACAAGTTTTTTTGTCTCTTCTGCCATCTTCATTGCAAATGCATCATATATATCCGCATGTACATAGATGCGTTGTAGAGATATACAGACTTGACCAGAATTTACAAAGGCACCAAGTGCACAACGCGATGCTGCTAGGTTTAAGTCAGCTGATACAGAGATATAGGTTGCAGCATTTCCGCCTAACTCCAGACTTACTTTTTTTATTCCAGCAGATTTTGTGATGATATTTCCAACTGGAACGGAACCTGTAAAAGAGATGACACGAGGAATATCTGAAGTGATTAAAGCAGATCCAACCTCAGCATCACCATAAACAAGACTCAGAGCATTTGGCACAGCAAACTCACTCTCTATAAACATCTTTGCAAACTTATAAGCAGTAAGAGGAGCTTCTGGAGTTGGTTTTAAAACAACTGTATTTCCAGCAACTAAAGCCGGTGCAAGTTTATGTGCTACGAGATTTAAAGGAAAGTTAAAAGGAGTGATGGCTACTACAACACCAGCAGGCTCACGAGTAAAAAACGCAGTTGTTTTCTTTCCACTAGGCATTGCATCGGTGTTAATAGTCTCACCATGCATAGTGCGCATAGTCTCAGCTGCAAGAGTTACTGTCTCTATACAGCGATCAACTTCTACACGAGCAAACGCGATAGGCTTCCCAACCTCATCAGTCAAAGTCTTTGCCATATCTTCTCTGTTGTCACGAAGTTTTTGTGCAACATCTAAGAGCCAAGAACAGCGTTGTGCAAGTGTCGAAGCTTTAGCTGCTAGAGTAGTATCTTGTGCAATTTGAAGAGCTTTCTTAGCATCATCTGCACTGCATATTGGAGCAGTTGAAATCACATCTCCTGAGTATGGACTTACTCTTTCACTATTTGTATCAGTTGTAGCTTCTTGTGAGCCAAAAAATATCTTTGCTTGCATACAATCTTCCTCGAATTAATTAGGGAGATTATAACATTTGTTCATTAAAAATCTTTACAAAGTTATATTTTCTACAAGTTCTATACTATGAGGTGTAACAATTATAGCATCAATCACATAATCCCCCTCATAAGCATTCTTTTTGATATAGACATCACAAGTCTTAATAAAACGCGAGATTTTTCTAGGAGTAAGGTTTTGGATAGCAAGTTCATAGTTCTCGCCACTTTTTACTTCTACAAAGTGAAGTACATTTTCCTTAGTAACTATGATGTCTATCTCCCCAAACCGAGAGTAAAAGTTTCGTTCCACTATCTCAAAACCCTGTTCATACATAAAAGTACAAGCTTTATCTTCGGCTATGTTTCCTTTTGCTCTACTCATGCATTCTCTCTAAATAACTTCTGTTCAAATCCTAAAGACAAATCAAAAAAGAGCACATCTAGGTGTAATTCATTTTCTAGGTAAGAACATCTCTCTAAGCTCATCTCTTTACCTTTTGGATAGATAAGATAGAGCTGTTTTGTCTGCTTATACTTCGTACCATAAGCATAAAGCTGGTACATATCGGCTTGGCTTATATCTTTTTGCTCTTTAATATTTTTGTACTTGGTGTCGGCTACTATCTCATTTTCTGTCTCTTTATTGAGTACAAAGTCTGGGCGAAGGGCATATCTCTTTGGGCTTTCTACAAGATATTTTCCCTTGTCTTGAGCTTGCACATTAAGGCCTTTTTTCTTTAAATAAGCTCCTACATAAGACTCAAAAAGTAGGTTCATATCAAAAAGAAGTGCTAAGGCAATATCTTTACCACTGTGAGGAGAAAAGGAGTTACCCAGTAAAAAAGTTTTAGACCAAAGTAAGATCTGCTCATACTCTTTCATCTGTCTATCTATCTTCACACTCTTAAAGTCATTTTTTATATTTTTACTACTACTTACATCATCAAAGATAAAGAGAAACTCTCTAATTCTCTGCTGATTTTTATTGAGCTTTGACTTTTTATATAAGAACTCTAATGTTGTTTTTATAAGTCTATTTTCCACTCTATCGCTTGAAAACTCTTCATACTCTACAAAAAACCTCTCTTTATGGATAGCATTTTGTTTTATCTGTTGGGCAATTTTGAGTTTGCCTTTTAAGAAGTGTAAATTCTCTTCTTTGACTAAATAGTCACTTCGTATGCCTTTGCGAACAAGCAGAGTTAGCTCTTGTAAAAACATACTGATAAATATCTCTAAAAGTGGCATTTTTGATGATTTTAGTTTTGCTTTTTCAAGGGTTTTAAAAGGGGACTTTTTGAGAGTTTTGAGCATCTTGAGTAAAATCTTTTTTGACTCTTCTTCACTTATGTTTTGTATCTTTGGGATAATCTCTATAGTAGTGGCATCTTGAGTCTGGATAAGCCCAACATAGTTTTGTGCTTGAAGGACTTTGCCAAAGCCTTTTTTACTTGTGAGTTTTAAATACTCTGCTTGCTCTTCTTTAAGAACAAAGCTTTCTAGTACTTCAAATGTTTTCTCATCTACATAGTTTTTATGTTCTGGGTATTTTGTTTGTAAAAACTCATACTCTTTGAGTGTTATCGTGTTTGACATAGTCTTAAGTAGGCTTCTTTTTCAAACACATCTAAGATACTATAAACAAGCTTATCCTCTTCTATATACTCATCATCTATAGAGTCAAAAAGTGCACTTGCATCTACTCTCGCAGAGTGAATAAACCCATCATTAAGCACAAGTTTTATTTTCTCCCAGTCATCATAAAAGTACTCTTGAAGTAGTGGGATTATTTTATTTCGCATTATGCTGTTGAGTTCATCTAAACTAGAATCCACGTTTAATTCCATGAAGTAGGCATGACCGATAGTATGGTCTCTATCATAAAGATACTCTACTCTTGCATTTATCTTTTGCAGAAGTGCTTTCAAGTTAATG
>JALWTK010000087.1 GCA_027082875.1 Sulfurimonas sp.
AACCTAGAAAAATTAAAACTTTATCAAACACTATAAATTCGATATGTGCAAGAACTTTAAATAGTACCCAACTTGATACTATAATTAAAACTATGGCTAAAGAAAAACTTATTCTCATTGATGGTGAGAAGATAACATATACACTAAAAAGATAACAAGACATAGTAGCGAATAAGTAGCCTACGGCGACTTATTCGCTATACTCAGTCGTTATATCTTTAAAAGCATCAAACGCCGAACAAAGAGTACTAAAAGTGCAACGGCTAAGAGTTTAAAGTCTATCTCACTTGCTATATGAATATTGGCAAAAGTGTCGCTCTGTGTTGCTTCTCTCCCCATGGCTTGCATCTCTAGTATCTTTGGTACATAGACACTACTGAACATAAACGAAGAAAATACTACTGTTACAGCTGCTGCGAAAGTAATAGCATCACGACTACCACTTTTATAAGAAGCAGCCTCATAGAGTATGACATAAACAGCCAGTACATAGACCCAGTACGAGAACCTATGAAATATCTCACCCATAATAATACCAGCATTATAGTGATCCATCAGCATACCTACAAGGATTTTATCTGTATAAAAAATCACAGGGGCCACAAAAGCACCAAGGACAATAACACCACCAAATGATGCTGCTAGAAGAATAAAGTATGTAAAGTCTATGTATATATTTCTTTTCAATTTTTTGCCTTTAAAGTGTAAGAGTAAAACCTCTATCAAAGCCACTATAATCTTTGTAGAAGTCTAAACTCTTATAATTTTTATCTTGTAAATAGTTCTGTATTTTATCTTTTTGGTCATAACCAAACTCACAGCTAAAAAACTTAATCTCTCTTCTTAAGAGTTCATCAAGTAGCTCTTTTATAATCTCATCGCCAATAGCCCCACCAAAAAGAGCATTTTGAGGCTCATAAGAGAGGTTAGACTCTAGTGATACTCCATCTTCTATGTAGGGTGGATTAGAAACTAAATAGTCTATCTCCTCATCTACAGGTGAAAGAAGAGAACCTAAACGCAACTCTATTCGCTCAGAGAGACCAAATTTTTCAATATTTATCTTTGCAATATCTAATGCATCTTGAGAGATATCAACTGCGATAAAAGACGCATTTTTATAGTGCAGTGCAAGCATAACAGAGATAATACCACTCCCTATGCCTACTTCTGCAAAACGCAAAGGAGCATCTACATCAGGTGCATACTTTTTCACTTCATCTATAAGAAGTTCAGTCTCAGGGCGGGGTATCAAGGCACCCTCTTTTATAAAGAACTCCTCAGAGTAAAAACTTACACTCTGAGTAATATACTCAAAGGGCTCATTTTTCTTACGACGTTCTACCCATGAGAAAAGTTCCTCTAGGTTTTCAAGCTCGCTATTTCTATGAGTAATTAACCAGAGTTCATCTTTTTTTAGATGTGCCATCAAGAGAAGTTGTGCTTCACGAGAGGCTCTCTCTATAAAAGGAGAGAGCTCTTTAGTTATCTCAGCTAATAGTTCTTGAACTATATATTTGCTTCGCATTTTCCCTCTAAAGCACTATTGTCTCCACCTTGTATATCTACACCAAGCTCACGAAGTCGCTCCATTACAGGCGGGTGTGTGTAGTGAAAGAAGATATACAGAGGATGAGAGAGTGGAAAACTTTTGTTCTCAGTCACTAACTTCTGTAGTGCATTTGCGAGTTCTATAGCTCCTGCTGGTCCACCTAACTCACTTCCCATTCTGTCCGCTTCATACTCATTATGTCTACTTACTATTCCCATTATCGGCATCATTACAAAACCTAAAACTGGCATAAAAAGCATAAGAAGTATCATAAGGACATAAGGCTCAGGACTCAAACCCATCTCCATATAAAGAGATTCAGGAAGGTTTCCAAAGATAGCGAACATACTAAAAAGCATTGCCCCAACAAGTCCAATGTTTTTATAGATATCACCATGTGCGAAGTGTCCAAGCTCATGCCCAAGAACGGCTAAAAGCTCCTTAGTCGTAAGCTTTTCTATAAGTGTATCAAAAAGTACAACACGTTTTGCCTTACCAAAACCACCGAAGTAGGCATTAAGTCTTGCATCGCGTTTACTCGCATCACTTACAAAGACACCACTACTCACAAAGCCTGTTGTATCCATAAGTCTTTTTATCTCACTATCAAGTTCTTCATCTTTTAGTGGTGTAAGCTTATCAAAAAATGTTGCTCTAAACGCAGGGTAAAGCATATTTATAAGAATCACAACAGCGAATATAAAGATAAAACTCCATAACCACCAGAGTGCAAAATTCGTGATAATCATAAAAATGCCATAAACAACTATAGAACCAAACACAAGAGTCATCACAAAAGAGATAAGTGTATCTTTTATCCAAAGTCCTAAACTCGACTTATTAAAGCCAAATTCTTTATCTAAAACAAACTTTTCATAATAGCCAAATGGAAGGGAGAGTAGAGAATTTATCACAACAAAGCCCATCACGATAACTATATTCAAGAGTGCTGTATTATCAAGAAAAATGTTTTCTTGTAAGTATCTCACACCAAAACCCATCCAAGCGATAAAGACAAAGTAATCAAAAAAAGTGCTTACAAGAGAGAGTTTCTCTTTTGCAACGGCATAGTTCCCTGCTTTTAAAAATTCACTCGCTGAAAGTAACACTGCATTTTTTCGTTTTGCCTGATTGATATAACCTATCTGCATAACACTTGTGTAAATGTTGATAAGAACATAAAAAGTGTAGATGCCTATGATTGTCGTGAGCATATGAAATACCTTATATTTATTTTAGTGTAATGGTAGCATCTTTTACTTACCAAGCTTCACTTTTTGGATAGGATCATGAATCTCTAAGCTATCATTAACTTTAGAATATTTACTACTCACTACAACATAAACAGCTCCAATAAGTAATCCAACAATTATAACTGTCCAAACACCTCTTTTCTTACTCCCTTTGAGAGTATTATAATCTCCAATATCTTCTAATTCTGGTTCATCCATAAGTTTTTCCTTTAATATTTATTTGCTAACATTATACATCTCTATCATAAATAGAACTTAAATCTTTTTACCCTTTAACATTGACTTAAGACTGTTTAAGTCTAATTGCATATTTTCTACTGAATGTAGTCAACAACCTTAGACTCTATAGCAACACTTTTAATAAACTCAACAACTTTAAGATGAGCAGGATGCACAGCATAAGCTTGTAAGTCCTCTTTTGTCTTAAATGTTGAGTATAAAGAGAGATCAAAAGCTCTCTGGCTCTCATCAAAGTTAATCCCAACTTCCATAGAGATAAGCTCTTCTATTTTCTTTGGAAGTTGCTCGAGTACTGCTTTTATCTTAACAAGACTCGCTTTTTTATCTTCTTCTTTGAGTTTAAACATTACTATATGTACTATCATAATTTTTTCCTTACTTTTTTGGCATTCTAGCATAAGTTCATAAGGATATTACAGAAGTCCCTTCCAAAAGTACTCAGCGATAAGCACTATAAACGCGATACCTATGAAGTTGAGTATCACACCATAACGAATCATATCACTCACTTTTACTGCCCCACTACTCATGGCGATGGCGTTTGGTGCTGTAGCTATTGGCAACATAAAAGCATAAGAGGCACAAACGGTTGCTACCATCATAAAGAGTGTTGTATTTATTCCCGACTGTACACTTATAGCATAGATAACGGGTAGCATTATAGAGGTTAATGCTGTGTTAGATGTTATCTCAGTTGTAAAAGTGATCAGTGAAGCTACAACGAAAAGGAGGATGATAGGAGAGAAGTGTGTGATAGCTAAAAGATAGCTAGCAACAGCATCAGCAAGCCCCGTCGCACCGAATGCTTTAGCAATACTAAAACCAGCTCCAAAAAGAAACATAATTTTATAGGGAACCTTCTTACTATCTTCATCCCAGTCCAATATATTCAAATATGGCAAAAAGAGCACAAGTCCGAAGCCTAGAAGTATGAGAGGTTCACTCATGCCAAGCCCTGACCAGTAAGGTTTTATCGGTGCATTAATAAAAAGAGTAAAGACTAAAGCCCCAAGAAGTGCTAAAACTTTTTTCTGCTTTGTATCAAGGATATGTTTGACCTTTTCTCTCTCTATCTTACATTTACTCACACCAAGAGAAAGTAAAAATCCCACCACGAAAAGCATCATAAAAGCCAAAGGGGCAACCATTCCTACCCACTTAAAAAAACTCAGTGTCTCTAAGCCTTCATCATTCATAATCCCATAAAGTATAAGGTTTGGCGGTGTCCCTATAGGTGTGATAATCCCACCCACATTCGCCCCATAAGCGATAGCCAATGCAAAACGCATCTTCAGGCGAACATCATCACTTAAAAAGAGGGCTATAGAGATAAGTAGAAGTGTTGTTGTCGTGTTGGAGAGGATAGAACTGAGTAGTCCTGAAGTCAGAACAAGTGAAAAAATAATTCCTCTCGGAGTACTAGGAAAAAATCCTAATATTTTATCGGCGATATAACGATGAAGTTCTGTTTTTTCAACAGCAATAGCAAGTAAAAATCCACCTAAAAAGAGATAGATAATCGGGTTTGAATAGTTTATAGTAGTAGCTTTCACCCCAAGAAGACCAAACATAGGAAAAAGTATCATAGGAAGTAGTGAAACTACAGCCAAAGGCAAGCCCTCATTTGTCCAGAGTGTGACTAAAAAAGTGATTAAGCCAACTAATATAGACTGTTCATGTGTAAAAAATTCCAAAGAGAGTCCAAAAAAAGCTCCTCCAATAAGAAATGCAAATAATATTTTTTTTACTTGTTCTAGAGTTGTTTGCATTTATAAGTTCTTGAGGACATCACAGAAAAGAGGTCTTAATAAACTCTCTTTTTTTTGACAGTTAGATTGTAAATTACTTAGTTTTTTGTAAAGCTCTGATTGTTTTTCATTTACTCTTAAGAGTAGATCTTCAAGTAGATTCCCAAACGCGAGAACTTCTACTTTTTCATAGAGAGTGTTCCCTTTTTCATAAAAACTCGCAGCACCAAAATCACCTAAATAAGAGTAGCTATTTTCATCTAGTAAAATATTGTGTGCATAAAGATCACCGTGCATGATAGAGTGCGAATGAAGGTGAGCAGAAACAGATGCTATCTGTTGTGCTATCTTATGCACCTCTTCTACAGTGAAGTTCACTCCCTCTTCATAAGTATCACGACTACAGGTCTCGAAGTTTGGAGGGTTCCCTAGGTTCTTAAATGCAGGATCTATAAACTCAAGCACTAAACCTAAATGTTTATGCTCTAACCTTGCCAAAACTTTTATGAGGTTGGGATGTTCTCCTGCACTCAGGCAAGCGTTCATCTCATCTTTTGCATAGCCATCACTTGTGACAGCTCCCTTGAAGAGTTTCACAGCAACTATTTTATTGAGCTCTTTGGAGTGTGCTCTATATATTTTTCCAGAAGCACCCTCCCCTAGTAGCTTATCAAGTTCTAAGTCCTGCATTGCAAGTATTTTTATATTTGCCTCTTTTGAGATAGAACAAGGGTTACCACTAAACGCTAGCCATGCCAGTTTAGGCAGTTCTAAAAGCCATTGTGGTAACTCTATAAAATTGTTTGCAGAGAGGCGAATAAGCTCTAGGTTTTTCATTTCTTGCATACTCGAAGGAAGTGTTTCTAAAAGATTCCCTGCTAAAGGAAATTTCTGCATTTTTGTGAGTTTTCCTATGGAGTTTGGAAGTTTTTTAAGTCTATTGTCTGT
>JALWTK010000088.1 GCA_027082875.1 Sulfurimonas sp.
CTCATCATAGAAGCAGATCTCTCAAAAAAGATCCTCTTTGAAGCACTTGATCTTGTCAAAGAGTTTGAAGCAAAGTTCTCTGCTTACAAAGAAGAATCACTTCTTTCGCAGGTGAATATGAATGCGGGTATAAGTGAAGTAGTCTGTACTCAAGAGGAGCGAGAACTTTTTGTTAAAGCTCTTGAGATGGCAAAGCTCTCTGACGGTGTTTTTGATCCTACTATCGGAGTGCTTACTCAAGGTACTTATGGTTTTGGGAAAAGCACACAAAAGATACCAAGTAAAAAAGAGTTGCACAAGGCAAAAGAGCTAGTTAACTACAAAGACTTTGTAGTGAATGAAGAGAGTATCTACCTGAAGAAAAAAGGTATGCGACTTGATTTTGGTGGTATAGGTAAAGGCTTTATAGCAGAGAAACTCATTGCTTTTTTACAAACTAAGGGAGCAAAAAAAGCTCTTGTAAATGCCGGAGGTGAGATCTGTACCTTCGGAAAAAACTATAACATCGCCATAAAAAACCCCTACACAGATGAGAACATCGCAGTTATAAAAACTTCTAAATCACCATTGACACTCTCAACAAGCGGAGATTATGAGCGTTTTATAGGTTCCAAAGAGAATCATCACATACTAGATAAACAGACTGCCTCACAAAACCACTACTACAGTAGCATTACCCTCCTAAAAGATGGCACAGAGGGAACTCTTCTTGATGGAGTAGCAACTATTGTTTTTAATGCACCAAAAGAGCAACTAAGAGCTTTGGCAAAAAAGTATAATATTGCTATAATAGCCATAGAAGAAGAGGGAAGTTTGATTTTTGAGAATTTTAAAAGTTTAGATATTAGAGCTATAGAGTTGTATGCTCTGTAAAAGGGGAAAAAATGAAAATTGTATTTATAATACTACTACTCTTGCACTCTCTCTTGGCGGCAGAGTATGAAGAGAGTAATGATTATGTTTTAGGTGAGGGTATGCAGGTTGGGAGTATGCCTCTTTATGTAGGTGGGTATCTTTCTGCAGACTATACTAACATAGAAGATACGGGATTGAATCAGTTAAGAGCAGATGACATAGCTTTTTTAGCATATGGTTCTGCAGATAAGTTTTCCTATATGGCAGAGTTGGAGTTTAAAGAGTTCTATGTCAAACAGTGGATTAATGGTACTTCTACTACTCAAAAAAATACAAAACTACATATAGAGAGACTCTACCTAGACTATAACTTCAATGAAAATTTTGTTCTTAGAGGCGGAAAGTTTAATTCTCCTATAGGGTACTGGAATATGATACCTATAAATGTACTACGCGATACAAGTTCAAATCCACTTGTGAACTCTATGATCTATCCAAAATATACAACAGGTTTAGATCTCTCTTATTCTAGTTATGGTGATGCAGAGATAAAAGTAGATATGCTTGTGCAAAATAACAAAGATTTTGATGATGATTATAATAATTTAAAAGTTGATAAGCATTATGCATTGGGAGTAGAGTATACAGATAATGACCTAAGTTTAAAGTATAACGGTGGTTACTTTCATACTGTTGACCCACTTGTGAGTGATAAAAACCTTTACTATAGTTTAATCGCTCTAAAATACGATACAGATAAGTACAAGATTATGGGTGAACTTGGAACTCAGTTTGACAAAAGTCACTCTGTAGTGCCTTACTCTGGATATATAGAAGGTCTTTATCGAATTACACCAAAACATCTCCCTACTATTCGTTTTGAGAGTTATGAGTCAAAGTCTTTTGGGCAAACACAAAAAGATAGTTTTCTTGTTCTTGGCTATACCTACCGACCTGTTTATCCTGTGGCGTTTAAAGCAGAGTACCAGATGCATCAAGAGGATGCTCAAAATAAAACTATCCTCTCCTTTTCGGTACTGTTCTGATGAAAAGTCTACTCTATATTTTGCTCATTCCACTTCTCTCTTATGCCCAAGAGTTTGTAGTTGTTATGCAGAAAAACTCTGCACTGGGCAACTTAAGCCAAGCAAAGGTTAAAATGATATTTTTAAAGAAACAAAAAATGTCACAAGATATACTTCTCGTCCCTATAAACCTTCCTCCCTCAAGTAGCATACGAAAATCTTTTGAAAAACAAGTATTAGGAATGTCACGAAATCGTTTAAAATCTTTCTGGACAAAAGAGCACTACTTAGGGCATCGCCCACCACTCACAATGAAATCCTCTCGAAGCACTCTCTCTTTTGTCGAAAAGATAGATGGTGCTATAGGCTACATACCTGCAAAAGAAGTGAATGCTAATCTAAAAATACTCTATAAATGGAAATCAAAATGACACAAGTACTACTAGTAGATGATGAGTTAATGAATAGAAAAGTTGCTTCAAAGATCTTAAAAAAAGAGGGTTTTGAAGTAGTAGAAGCAGTTGATGGACTTGAGGCTTTAGAGAGACTAAAAACTTACGATATAGATATCATCCTTATGGACTTAATGATGCCAAACATGGATGGATATGAGGCAACAAAGATTATAAAAGAGGATGAAAATCTCTCCTCTATCCCTATCATCATACTCTCAGCGCTCTCAGATAAGAGTGCTATCCTTAAGGGGCTTGAACTTGGGGCAAATGAGTACTTAACAAAGCCTTATGATATAGCAGAGTTTAAATTGCGTGTACACAATGCAAATAAACTACGCTCTTTTTATAAGATGTCTAAAGACAATGAAGCTTATCTCGCAAAAGAAGTAGATAAAAAGACAAAAGCCCTGCAAGAAGCCCTAAGAGAAGTAGAAAACTCTGAAAAAGATATAGTCTCTATCTTGGCAAAGGTGGGTGAGTATAGAGATAACGAAACCTCAATGCATACTATAAGAGTAGGGGAGATCTCTGCACTTTTAGCAAAGGAGTTTGGCTATAGTGATGATGAGGTAGAGCTAGTACGTTTGAGTGCCCCTATGCACGACATCGGTAAGATAGGTATAGAAGATGCCATTCTTCTCAAAAACGGCAAGCTTACAGCAGAGGAGTTTGAGGTGATGAAAACACATGCCTCTATAGGTGCAACTATCCTCTCCTTGAAACAAACACCACTGCTGAGTTTTGCATCACAGATTGCAGAGTCTCATCATGAAAAGTATAATGGCAAAGGCTATCCAAAAGGTTTGAGTGGAGAAGATATACCTCTTGTTGCTCGCATCGTTGCTGTTGTGGATGTTTTTGATGCACTTATGAGTAAGCGACCATATAAAGAGCCTTTTTCCCTAGAGAAGACTCTCTCTATCATAGAAGGTGACAGTGGCACTCATTTTGATCCGAAGGTAGTGGAAAAGTTTTTAGAAAACTTGGAAAAAATTGTAAAGATTCGAGAGAGACTCGATGATTAAAGATTTTTTTGGCAAGACTCTTTACAACAAACTCCTTTTAGCATTTATAGTCGTTGGATTTCTTCCCTTTGCTCTTTTTTACTTCTATATCCTCTACTGGGGCGAAGCAAAAGTAACACAAAGAATTATTGAGGAGCAGACTATTACTCTTGATAGAATTATAGAGACTATTGATAATCATCTACTCTCTTTAGATAAAGAGTTACAGTTTATCTCCCAACTAGATGTTATGGATGATATTGTTTCTGAAGATATTGATAAGAGAATAGCAAGACTACTACTACAGAAAAAAGAGGATATTGGTCTGGATGTGTCGCTCTTTGTTGTAGATACAAGAGGCACAAAAATCGCCTCCTCACAAAACTATAAAGTAGGAGCAAAGTTTGACTACTTTTCCAAACTGAGTAGTGAAAAACGATACTTTATTGTAGATAAAAATTTATATCTCTTTTCCAATATATCTGCCTCTTTTGATAAGAGTAAAAGCTTAGGTGCTCTTGTTTTAAAGTACAATCTTAATAATCTTGACCATTTTCTCATACATAGAGAAGGTATACACAGTATGATAGTCAGCTCTAGTGGAACTCTTACAATAGGTGATAGACAAAAGTTCACTATAGATATACACAAAAAATCTTATAGTGCTATTTTAGCAGAGCATCTTTTGACTTATAAACGATTACCAAATCAGCTTCATGATTTTTATATTCTTTATGCTGTAGATAAAACAATAGCATTGAGCTTCTTATACAACCTTCTTTATATGATGCTCTATATCGTACCATTAGCACTTGTTATTATCGTCTCTATTGGTATAGTAAGCAGTCGCAGAATTGTTCAGCCAATTCTGCGTTTAACTTCTTCCGCAGAGTTGATTACCCAAACAAAAGACTATACACAAAAGGTAAGTATTGATTCACAAGATGAGATAGGAAGACTCTCCTTTGCCTTTAATGAACTGCTTGATGCAACAAATAGTGCACTAAAAGCTTTAGAAGAGGAGAATAAAGTTCGGCTCAAAAGATTTATAGAGTTAACAGAGATTTTTAATACTATCATCCAAACAAAAGATGAAAAAGAGTGTATAAGTACTTCAATCAAAGAGATGCAAAAACTAAGTGGTGGTGAAAAACTCCACTTTACACAAACACAAGATGAGAGCGATAATGTTATAGCTCTCTATGTTGATAATTTTGAAAATGATGAAAAAGTCTATCTTGGAAGTATAGAGATAGATGCAGACAAGATGCAAGATGAGAATGAAGAGAAGTTTTATCGCTCTATTATCTCTATGATTATCCTGCAGTTGGAGAGAATTAGATTGGTAGAAAAAACTATGCAAGCCTCTCGTGCTAAGTCTGCGTTTATATCAAATATGTCGCATGAACTCCGTACTCCTCTAAACGCGATTATAGGATTTACACAGTTTATGCTTGTCTATGAAGAGCTGGAAGAGGATCAAGCAGAGATGGTCTCGAACATTGAAAGTGCTGCACAGTATCTTCTTGAGATGATAAATGGTATCTTAGATATTGCAAAGATTGAAGCTGGAAAGATGGAAGTACATCTTGAAGAAGTTAAGCTAGAGGAGATAGTACAAAGTGCCTACACTATGCTGAAACCTCTGACAGATGATAAAGGTTTGGAGTTTCATCTTAATATGGAAGGCTATACTTTAAAGAGTTTCAACACAGATCCAAAAGTCTTCCAACAGATTGTGACAAATCTCCTCTCAAACGCCATGAAGTTCACCCAAGAGGGCTCAGTAAGTCTGGAACTATGGAGTGAAGAGCATCAAGTCTGTGTGAGAGTCAAAGATACAGGTATAGGTATAAAAGAGGAAGATTTAGTCAAACTTTTTAGTGACTTTACACAGGTAGAAAATGTGATGCAGAAGAAACATAAGGGAACAGGGCTTGGACTCTCTCTTAGTAAGAAAATGGCTGTTATGCTTGGTGGGGATATCAAACTGAGTAGTGATGGTTTAGATAGAGGAAGTGAGGCTCTTTTTTATTTACAATTTTAGTCAAAATCTTCATCATATCTTCATAAATTCGATATAATATTACTGATTACTGATTACTGATTACTGATTACTGATTACTGATTACTGAGGAGTTCTCTATGCTAAATAAATTAAGTATAAAACAACGTCTTTCGCTCATAATGGTTACGACTATTATTGGTATTTTCATTATTGTCTTTCTTTCTTCGCAACTTAACGATACACAAACAAGACTTGCAAATATAAAAAACAGCCTCTCTATTATTGAAGTCTCTATACTAGAAGAACG
>JALWTK010000089.1 GCA_027082875.1 Sulfurimonas sp.
TGAGTGCCTCTTGCCCATCATTTGCCATGCTAAGCTCTATACCACTTCCTGCTAAAAGTCCTGTGATGACTTTTTGGTTGATGAGATTATCTTCTGCAACTAATACTTTAGTACCTGAAAACTCTGCAAAATTTTGTTTGCTTATCTTTCCATGTACTGGAACTGTCCGTTTTGCTATTTGCTTCGATGCTGTTTGTATTTCTATCTCAGCTTCTTCTTGAATCTCTTTTGGAATTTCACTTCCAAAGTCTCCCTCTTCACTTCCCTCAAACGGATCATCATAGGCATCTTCTATATGCTCTTCGAGCATCGCAAGTTTATCTGCTCTTTTTTGAGTATCTATATCACTCTCTTCGTTCTTTTGAGCTTCTGGTTCTTCTACTTTTTCCTTTGACTTAAGCACAAAAAATAAAATAATTACTAAAAGAAGAAGTCCTGCTGCGATGAGTTCATATTGGAAGTTTGCTAACATGAGAATATTACCTTTTTTTATTTATCATACCCTATTAAGATTTAAATGTAAATTATTTATTAGATAAGTTAATGTATAATCTATTTAAACTACATATGAAGGCTTTTTGTGCAAAATATTCCCCATGTTCCTGTTCTTTACCGCGAAGTTATATCTGCATTTGAAAATATTGAGAGTGGGATAATTATCGACTGTACTATGGGGTATGGTGGACACTCAAGTATGATACTCGAAGCAAATTCCAATATAAAACTTATAGCTATAGACCAAGACCAAACAGCTATCGACTTCTCAAGTGAGCGTTTAGCAAAGTATGGTGACAGAGTGAGCATCCGTAAAGGGCGTTTTTCAAACGTGATAAAAGAGATTTTAGAAGAGGTAGATGTGAGTGAGATCAAAGGGCTTTTAGCTGACATAGGTGTCTCATCTTTACAACTTGACCAAAAAGAGAGAGGCTTCTCTTATGAGAGTGAGAACCTTGATATGCGTATGGACAAGGGTGCTGATCTTACAGCAGAAATGGTTGTAAATGAGTACACGCAAGAGGAATTAGAAAATATTATTTTAGAATATGGTGAGCTTAGAAACTATAAAAAACTTGCAAGTCAGATAGTGCAAAATAGACCTTTTAGCTCTGCAAAAGCATTGAGCCAAACATTAAAAAAAGATCTTCCTCATGGAAAAAATATCCATCCAGCGACACTACTCATGCAAGCGATAAGAATAGAAGTCAATGATGAACTAGGAGAGCTAAAATCTCTTCTTTCCTCTTTAGCAAATGCAGGTCTCACTGAAGCTCGCATAGCCATCATCTCTTTTCACTCCCTTGAAGATAGAATAGTAAAGCAGGAGTTCAAAAAATGGAGCGAGTCTTGTATCTGTCCAAGTGAAGCTTTTCGTTGTGAGTGTGGGAATAATCACTCTCTAGGAAAAATAGTTACACGAAAACCACTTATGGCAAAAGAGGATGAACTTCAAGAAAATATTCGAAGCCGAAGTGCAAAGATGCGAGTCTTTCAGATGGGAAGTCGATGAGTGAAGTAGCACAGAATTCTGACTCTCCAAATGAAAAAGAGGAACTACTTAGGGAGTATGAGACTGTTTACATTCCTAAACGCCATCTTGATTTAAACTATTTTCTTTACATAATGCTCACTCTCATATTTATTGGGATGTTTGCATTTCCAAAGATTTATATAACACAGCAGATTTACTACAAGAGTAGAGATATTTCTAAACTCAAACGCGAGTATGATACGCTTAAAGAAGAGAACAAAATTATATCGGCTTCAGTAGAAGAGATAAAGTTTAAAAACCAGATACTAGATACACTTTTTTAGGATAGTCAATGATAAGAAAATTTATAGAGTTTGCCATAGAAAAACCACTTCTCAACCATATCCTTTTAGTATTTATATTTATTCTCTCTATCTTTGCTTATATAAATATTCCAAAAGAGATATTTCCTCCTACTCAGATGGATAGAATAAGTATTATTGGTGGCTATGTAGGAACTTCAGCTGATGTACTTGATAAGATGGTTGTTAAAACTATTGAAGATGAGCTGCAAAATATTACCGAACTAGAAACGGTAAAAACAGAGATTAAAAATGGTTCTTTTGATATATTTGCTGACATTAAAGCAGGTTCAGATAATGCAAGTGTACTCAATGATGTAAAAGATATTGTAGCAGGTGTCAAAAAAGATTTGCCAGCAGATATGAGTGAACCTATTGCGAAGATAAGAACACATGCCTTTCCTCTTGTGCTTATCGCTATCTCAGGTGATGCGAGTAAAGATGTCTTGCTTAAGCGTGCAGATGAGTTAAAAAGTGATCTGAGTCGTTATAAAGAGCTGAGTGATGTTACTATTCGCGGTGATGCAGATGAAGAGTTAGACATAAAGCTCAACACTCAAAAGATAGTTGCTTATGGACTTAAACCTACTCTTGTTGTAAATGCTATTAAGAGTATTAGCTCTATATTTCCTGTTGGGACTATTAAACAAAAGGCACATCACCTTTATATATCTACTTTCAATGGTGAAAAAACACAGAAGAGTGTGGAAAACAGTATAATAGATGTAGGCGGACAGAGACTTCGCATCGGTGATATAGCAGATGTGAAGTTTAAGTTGAGTGATGAGGTAGAACTTTCTCACTACAACGGAAAACGTAATATCTCGCTTAATGTATCTAAAAGTAAAGATGGTAATGCCATTGCCCTTGTTCGTGACATCAGAAAGATGCTTAAAGAGAAACAAAAAGAGCATCCTGAACTAGAGTATAGTATTTATACTGATACTTCTATTTGGATTAAAAATCGTCTCAATACTGTGTTTTCAAACATTGTGTTTGGTCTTATGCTTGTCTTTTTAGCGATGTTGATTTTTATCAACCGAGGTATCGCATTTGTCGTGGCACTTGGTATACCTGTAAGTTTTATGATAGGGCTCATCGCTACAGAGATCATGGGTGACAGTATGAATATGCTCTCACTTTTAGGGGCTCTCATCGCTCTAGGTATGCTTGTAGATGAGGCTATAGTCGTGGCGGAAAATATCTATAGACACTTAGAAGAGGGGATGGAGAGAAAAGAAGCTGTCATAGTTGGTGCTAGTGAGATGTTCCCTGCCGTGCTTACTGCCACACTCACAACTGTCTTTGCATTTTTACCAATGCTACTGATGACTGGTGAGATGGGAATGTTTATAAAAATCATCCCAATCATGATAACTGTTCTTTTACTCTCTTCTCTGTTTGAAGCATTTTACTTCCTGCCTCTGCATGCACATGACTTTTTAAAAGTCTCTCATGGGGAGAGTTTTACGAAGAGGTTTTGGGAAAAGATGTATGTTATTTACAATACAATGCTCCATTTTCTCTTCAAAACGAAAAGTGTTGCTGTGCAGATAAGAAGTAAGACCATACACATTCCTTATAGACATAGATTTATCTCACTTTTTCTTATTGTGAGTAGTATCTTTTTTGCTACAGGTATCATGGCAAAGCACTCAAAGTTTCAACTTTTTCCTGACTTTGATACTACACAAGTTTATGTATATGGAAAAGTAAATATAAATAATGAACTTCAAGATACGGAAAAAATTGTTACAGGTGTTGAAAATATACTTTTAAAAAATATAAAAAAGTCTAATGTCTCTTCTGTGACTTCTGTTATTGGCTTTAAGATGGACTCGAAAAATAGGGCTGAGTTGGGTGAGAATATGTTTCATATATTCATAGATTTGAATGAGCATACACCTGTCAATGCATTTGATAAGTATATAAGTCCTCTCTTATCAATAGAGACGGGAACGGGTGTGAAGATTCGAGAAGATGATGCTCGCGTTATTGCTAAAAAGATAAAAAAACTTTTAGCAGGTGAACATGAGTTAAAAGATAAAAAGGGCAATCCTGTCTTTGAAGAGTTAGTAGTGAAAGTTCCAGGTGCTGGTGTCGTAGCGAATGATATAGAGGTGGCTCTAAGCTCTAAAGATAATCGCGATGTAGTCCCATCTCTGAAGTATTTACAAGAACAGCTCTCTAAAATAAAGGGTGTTTTTAATATTTCTGATGATGCAAATATTGGAGAAAAAGAGCTCAAACTTCGTGTCAATAGCTATGGGCAAGAGTTAGGATTTAATGAAGCTATAGTAACGAATGAACTGCGTGCTTACTATTTAAAAGGAGAGTATGGAAAACTCTTTAATGCAAATGGTTTAATCCGTATTAAGCTAGAAAGTAATATAAATAAAGATATAGACTCAATAAATAGCATTGAGCTTCAGGTTCCATCAACAAACCAGATGGTTTCCCTTAAAAGTATCTGTGACTTTGTCTATAAACAGAGTTTTGTGACACTCAAAAAAGAGGATGGAAAACGGATCCGAAGTCTATTTGCCTCTATAGATAAAACAAAAGTGACTTCTAGTGAAGTGATGTCCAAAATGCAAGCTGCCTTTGATAAGGTACGAAAAAGTGGTATAACAGTAGATATAAAGGGTGAAGAGAAAGAGAATAATAAAAACAAAAGAGAAATGATGCAGTCTGCTGTTATGGCAATCTTCTTAATCTTTATCACTCTTGTATGGCTTTTTGACTCTATATTAAATTCATTTATTGTTATTAGTACTATACCTCTTGTGCTTCTTGGCGTTTATATTGGACACTGGATAATGGGCATCAACCTTACAATGCCAGGGATGATAGGGATAGTTGGACTCGCCGGTGTAGTAGTTAATGATGGACTCATTATGGTGGACTTTATCAAAAAAGCCAAAGATACAGAGGAGTTGATGCGTAGAGCAAGAACGAGACTGCGACCGATTTTACTGACATCCTTAACGACAGTATTAGGACTACTCACTCTTATCTTCTTTGCATCAGGGCAGGCAGTAATACTTCAGCCTATGGCTGTATCTTTAGGTTTTGGTATAGCATGGGCAACAGTATTAAATTTACTGTATATCCCACTCGCATATTCTGTTGCTTATAGTATAAAAGCTTGGTTAGTTAAAAAGATACAGTGGTTAATAAAAAAAATACAAGGAAAATAGAAATGAATTTAGAAATAACATATGCACAGTTTGGAGTAAGACCTCCTGTACAAAAGCCAATACCAGAGTTTTTGATAGAGATAGGAGAAGAGGGTTTAAGAAAGCTTATTTCTGATCACTATGATGCGATAAAGAAGAGTGATATATACTTCCTCTTTCCTCAAGATGATGCTGAGTTTGAAAAAGCTAAGATACACTCTTCAGACTTCATGATACAGATATGTGGAGGACCAGCATACTTCAACACAAATAGAGGTGCCCCACAAATGGTAGGACGTCATGCTCCTTTTGCAATAGATGCTAAATCGAGAGAGCGATGGTTAGAACTTTACAAACCACTTATTGAAGAGCTCAAAGAGAAGGGAAGTACAGAGACTTCTCTCTACTCATTTTGGGGTTATCTCAATATATTTAGCATTTGGATGATAAATACACAAAGCTAATACAAAAGTAAGCATACTCTAAGCAACTGATATGTATAATTTCGACCTACAAACGAGAACTTCTCTTTGTTTAGTGGGTCTTTAGCTCAGTTGGTTAGAGCCCTCCGCTCATAACGGAGTGGTCATGTGTTCGAGTCACATAGGACCCACCACTT
>JALWTK010000090.1 GCA_027082875.1 Sulfurimonas sp.
ACTGGTATAAAACAGCCTATCCACATGATAATGAGCAGTTACCAACATCTCGTGCTTGTGATGGCTGCCACTTCACAGGTTTTATGTCACAGCAACAGAGAGTAGATACAGGTATCTCTTGTGAAGCCTGCCATGGACCAGCCTCAGAGCATGTAAAAGATCCAGACTCTAAAGTCTATCAAGCAGATATGAGTGACCCAGTAAGACAAAATGAGGTCTGCCTACAGTGTCACATGCGTAACCGTGACAAGCGCTTAGATGATCAAAACATGAGTGCTATTTATGGTGATGCTAGAGACTATCCATTTGGCTATGAACCTGGGAAAAAACTAAGCAAATATAAAAAAGTAGCACCTTTTACTCCAGGGCATGAGACAAAAGAGTTCTATGCAAATGGAATGGGTAAAAAGAACCGTACACAAGGAAATGAGTATGTTCATTCGATGATGTCTAAGCATGGCATCACATGTATCAACTGTCATAATCCTCATACCCTTGCACCAACAGCACAAAATAACACAGGTAATGCCCTCTGCATGAAATGCCATAGTTTCGGTTCGCTCGTAGGACCACACCAAAAATCACTCCAAGCACATACACACCATAAAGCCAACTCAAAAGGTTCACTCTGTGTGGAATGTCATATGCCAAAAGTCGGTCGCCATACAGGAAAATCTCCACTTACGGTACGTTCACATACCTTTGACTTTGTAACACCAAGAGAGACACTCATCTATAATATGCCTCCAGAAACAAATGCATGTTTTGCTTGTCATAAAAACGATAGGAGTATGCAAACTCTTCAAAAAGATCTCGAGTCATGGGGTATGGTAGGCTGGGATAAACGCTAGTTTATTATAATATAACACCAAAAGGAAGTAGATATGGCAAGTATAGTAGATAAACCTAAAGGTTCAGATCAAGATGATCTTTTAGAGATTGAAAAATACACAGATGGTCTCATAAAATTTATAAATACTTCAGCAACACCTATAACTATTGGTGTACAAGGAGAATGGGGAAGTGGTAAAACTTCTCTTTTAAATACAATAAAAGAAGATCTATGTGATAAGAGTAATGCACAGCATTACTCTGTTTGGCTAAATACTTGGGAATATTCTTTACTTTCTAGTCCTGATGAAACACTTATAAAAATAATCGCAGGACTAATTGATCAAATAGGTTCTATTACAAAAAAAAGTTCTGAAGACTCATTTAAAAAAGTCTCAAAAATAGGTAAATCTTTACTAGCTCGAGCCTCAGGTGCTGGAGGTGCTCTTGGAATGTTTGCAGGTATTGCAACTGATGTTGTAGATGGAAATGAGACTATTCAAGAAAATTCTATTCGTGAACTTAGAGAATCATTACAAATTGTTATAGATAAGACAATTGAGAGTTCGAACAAGGAATCATTTATATTTTTTATAGATGATTTAGATAGACTTGATCCTGCTGTTGCAGTTAGTATTTTAGAACTCATCAAAAATCTTTTTGACCTGAAAAATTGTATTTTTGTTCTTGCCATAGATTATGGTGTTGTTATTAAAGGACTTCAATCAAAGTTTGGAGTTATGACAGAAGAGAACGAATGGGAGTTTAGAGCATTTTTTGATAAAATAATCCAACTTCCTTTTTCTATGCCACTCTCAAGTTACAATATTGGTAAATATCTAAAATCACTACTTGTTGATGTAAATTACTTTACAAATGATGATTTACATGATGACCAAAAATTAGAAAAAATCACAGATGTAGTGGGTTTATCGGTTGGAACAAATCCTAGAGCTCTCAAAAGACTTGCGAATTCTGTAGCGCTTATTGAGATTATTCGCGGTGATGAAAAGATCACTCCTCAAGAAAGAATTATAGAATTTACCCTCATTTGTATTCAGATTGCTTACCCTTTTATATACGGACTTATTCAAAAAGAGTCAGATTTTACAAGTTGGAGTGATCAGCTTATATATAATGTTCTAAAAAATAAAAAAATTGATGAACTAGACTTAGAAGTATTGAAAACTGAAGAAGAATTTGATGAAGAGTGGGAGCAGAACCTCTGGAGAGTCTGTCAAGTCAATAGCTTCTTAAAACAAAGAGTATATCAACTCTCAAAACTTTTAAACTTTATAAAAGATAATATACCGGAAAATAAAGATGAAGACATGGGTGAAACCCTTGATAGACTTCTTAGTATGTCTTCTGTTACTAGTGTTAGTGCAGATAATATAGCCAATGATACAAAGAAAAAATATGGAAGAACACATTTTGAGAGTTTTAATGATTATATTAAAATAAAATCAAATTTACCTGAAAAAATAGTAAAAAAATTAAAAGATCTTTTGAATGCTATTATGTTACAACTAGGAGAGGATGCAAAAATTACATATTCTCCTTCAGTAATAAATATTAAAACTCTAAACAGTAAAGGAAAAATGAGAGCTATTTCTTACATATCACCCTCTTCAAAGAAACTGAGATTTACAATATTAGATAAAAGTGGGAATATTTTTTCACAATGCCCAGAAACAAAATATGATAATAAATTTATAGTAGTTGATTTGAATGATGAAAATAATTTTAATTATGATAAATATGTTCCATTAGTTAGACAAGTAGAAGATTAATGAAGTATTATACTAAAGATATAATATGAAAGTAAGAGATTTTAAATATGGCTTACAGATTGTTGCTAATACATTTATATGGAGCTCCATGATAGGTATTGCTATCTTGTATATTGTAAAAAATTTAACTAACGATACATTAATATTTACAATTATATTGTGTATTTCACTCTTTTTTATTGTTATATTATCTATTCTCGGTTTTATGGTAAACTATACACCTCTTAGTGTTAAAAAAGGTATATTAATTATTCCCGCAAGTGACCAAATAAGAACTTTTTTAGACTTAATAACTATAAATCCTATCACAGGTCTGTATAGAAGAAGAAAATACAATGTAAATGATATACAAAATGTTGCAAATGGATATACAAGGCCTGGTAGAGGCCAGAAGAATAAATCTTGGAATGTTGTCATTACTGGAGTAAAAAATCAAAAATCTTTTTCACAAAGAATTGATGTTTCCAATAAACAAGTTCGAGATGAAGTAAGGAATGTTTTAAAACAAACTATTTCTGGAAAGGTAAATGCAGAATTTAGTTATTAGAATCTTAGCAAAATGATATGATTATATTACTATTCTTATCATTTTATGATATCATTAAAGCATTAATCTTATCAAGGGTGTATAATGGAAGATGTAAAATGGATTTGGGAACATAGTGATTATCCTAATTTTAAATATGATAGTAGTCAATTAAATACTATCTTATCGCAAGTATCTAGAAGTACAGGTGTGCTTGAAGGTATTATTAGTACCTTAAATACAAACAATACAAATTCCATACAGATAGATGCAGTAACCAATGAAATTATAGCCTCATCAGAGATAGAAGGTGAAATACTCAATAGAGATAGTGTCCGCTCTTCTGTTCATAAAAAATTTGATGATACTTTTGATTATACTAATGATCGTTCAACACACCATACAGATGGATTAGTAGATATACTAATAGATAGTAGCTTTAATCATAAGCCACTTACAGAGGAAAGAGTTCATGGATGGCATAATGCCCTGTTTCCAACTGGATATAGTGGTATGACTAAAATAGATGTTGCAAAATATAGAAGTGAAGAGATGTCTGTAATCTCAGGTAGAGGTTTGAGTGAAAAGATACATTATATAGCTCCACCCCATGATACTCTTGTAGACGAACTGAATACATTTTTTAAATATATAAATAGTGTTGAAGGCAATCCTTATATTAAAAGTGCCATTGCTCATTTATGGTTTGTCATTATTCACCCTTATGATGATGGCAATGGAAGATTAACAAGGGCTATAACAAACTATGTACTCTCTAGAGAACTAGGGCTCAACCATAAGTATTTTTCTATCTCTTCTGCTGTTATGATGGATAAAAAAAACTATTATACTTCTTTGGAAAAAACCAATAAAATTATAGATAATAAAGAGTTTGATTTTACAGAATGGATACTATGGCACACAAGTATGATAAACAGTGCGATAAATATCTCACTTAAAAATATTCAAATCGTTGTCAATAAAACAAAGTTTTGGGATAGAGCTAGAAACCTAAATCTCAATGAAAAACAAACTAAGGTTATGAATAAATTACTTGATATAGGAGAAGGTAAATTTGAAGGTGGATTAACCAACAAAAAGTATAGAGCTATTGCAGGTACAACACAACTAACAGCATCTCGTCATATAAAAGATTTAGTGGATAAAGGCTTATTGCGTGAGGTAGAAGGTCATGGCGGTAGAAGTACTTGTTATGACATTGTATGGAATTACTAGAGAAGTTTGAGCTAAAACTTGACTTTTATCTCTTTGTTAGTGTAAAATTGCACTAATAAAAAGATATGCAAGATATCTCTCTCCCACATTACAAAATCACACAATTAAGGTAGACTTTTACATGAGTGAAACTTCTTCACAACAACCTCGCAACAACAACCAAAAACCTAAGAACAATAATCGTAACAACTCTTCTAAGAGATCACACCAACCAGCAAAAGGTTCAAGTGTTGAAGACTTAAGAACAAAAAGCATTGAAGAACTCATTAACATTGCTACTGAGTTAAAGATAGAACATCCTCAAGAGCTTAAACGCCAAGATGTTATCTTTGAGATACTTAAAGCACAAACTGAGCAAGGTGGATTTATCCTCTTTAGCGGTATCTTAGAAGTAATGCAAGATGGTTACGGATTTATCCGTTCTATCGACAAGTCATTTAACGAGTCTATCAATGATGCTTATGTTTCTAACACGCAGATCAAACGTTTTGCACTTAGAAATGGTGATGTTGTAACTGGTCAGGTTCGCCCTCCAAAAGATCAAGAACGCTACTATGCACTTATCAAGATAGAAGCTGTCAACGGTCTTCCTCCTGAAGAGTCCAAAAAACGCCCACTTTTTGAGAACCTTGTACCACTCTACCCAGAAGAGCGTATCAACTTAGAGTATCGTGAAAAAGGGCTTACAGGACGTATGCTTGACCTTTTCTCCCCTATAGGAAAAGGGCAACGTGGACTCATCGTAGCACCACCACGCTCAGGTAAAACAGAACTTCTTAAAGAGATAGCACACGGTATCACTGCAAACCATACCGAGATCGACCTTATGGTTCTACTTGTAGATGAGCGTCCAGAAGAGGTAACAGATATGGAACGTTCAGTAAAAGGTGAGGTCTACTCTTCTACTTTTGATATGCCGGCAAAGAACCATGTAAAAGTGGCTGAGATGGTCATAGAAAAAGCAAAACGTCGTGTTGAAATGGGTCGTGATGTAGTTATACTTCTTGACTCTATCACAAGACTTGCTCGTGCTTACAACACTGTAACGCCATCAAGTGGTAAAGTACTCTCTGGTGGTGTGGATGCAAATGCACTTCATAAACCAAAACGTTTCTTCGGAGCTGCTCGTAACATCGAAGGTGGTGGAAGCTTAACTATCATCGCTACTGCTCTTGTAGATACTGGAAGCCGTATGGATGAAGTCATTTTTGAAGAGTTCAAAGGTACTGGTAATATGGAAGTAGTCCTCGATAGAAAGATTGCTGACAGACGTATCTACCCAGCTATCGACATCCTTAAATCAGGTACTCGTAAAGATGATCTTCTTATCGGTAAAGATGCACTTCAAAAAGTATTTATCCTACGTCAAATGATTCATAAGCAAGATAACGAAGTGGAAGCTCTTAAGTTTGTATACACAACTATGGGCAAAAAAGCAACTAATCAAGAGTTCCTTGATAGTATGAACACGGATAAATAATCCGTGAAAGTTGGTGTTTTTGACTCTGGTATCGGCGGTTTAACTGTTGTAAAATCCCTACTTGAACACCAACTCTTTGAGGAGATCATCTACTTCGGAGATACTGCTCGCGTTCCTTATGGAACAAAAGATAAAAACACCATTATTCGCTATGCTATCGAAGCTATAGAATTTTTCAAAAACTTTGAGCTCGATATGATTATAGTTGCTTGTAACACGGTGAGTGCTTATGCACTTGATGAGATGAATGAGTCTGCCTCTTGTCCTGTCATCGGTGTAGTCGAAGCAGGAGTTCTCGCTACTGCGAACTCTGTCAAAGATAAGAATGCAAATATCCTCATCATCGGTACAAACGCGACTATCAACTCCAAAGCTTATGAAGATGCACTTCAACTTCAAAACTTCTCAAATCTTCATGCAAAAGCCACACCCCTTCTTGTTCCCTTAGTAGAAGAAGAGATACTTTCTGGTGATATTTTAAACGCGACACTCAAACATTATTTTGCTGAACTAAAAAAACCTCAAGCACTCATCCTTGGTTGTACACACTTTCCTCTCTTAACTAAAGAACTCCAAGAGTATTTTGGTAAAGAGACACAACTTATACACTCTGGAGATGCTATTGTCGAGTATCTGCAAAACAAGTTTGACTTTTACAAGCAGTATAAAAATCCTAGACTAAAGTTCTTTGCCTCTGAAAATCCAGAAGCACTGCGCTCTATTGCAAAAAAGTGGCTCGATGTCTAAACGTATCTCTATCTTTGGTTATGGAACGACTACAAAACCACTTGCTACACATATACAAAATGTAGTCTTTTATGATGACAAATGCAAAGAGCCTTATGGTGGTGTTGATGGCTCTTTTGTAAGACCATCATCTGAATTTGATCCTGATTTTTCAGACCTTGAGATAACAAGTCCAGGTATACCACCCTCAAACCCTCTTATAAAAAAGGCTAAACATCTCATCAGTGAGTATGACTTTTTTAAAGATGTAATGAATCTTAAGATTTGGATTAGTGGAACAAACGGAAAGACTACTACAACACAGATGATGCAGCACCTCCTTGAAGATAAGGGAAGTCTTGCAGGTGGAAACATAGGTACACCTTTAGCCGAATTAGACCAAAAGGCTCCTATATGGATTTTGGAGACGAGTAGTTTTACTATGCACTACACTAATGAAGCTCTGCCAAATATCTATGTACTACTTCCCTTATCTCCTGACCACATAAGCTGGCATGGTAGTGAGGAGGCTTATATAGCTGACAAGCTTAAACCTCTAGGCATGATGAAAAGCACAGACAAGGCTATCATCCCTGCTGCGTTTAAAGATGTGTCAACACGAGCGGAGCTTATCACTTATAAAGATGAGGCTGATTTAGCTGAAATCTTTAGTATAGATGCGAGTCGAGTCGCGTTTAAGGGAGCTTTTTTAGCAGATGCTCTTCTTGCTATGGCTGTAGATAAAATGCTCTTTAATAGAATAGACTATACTAAAATGAACTCCTTTGTTCTTGACCCACACAGACAAGAAGAGCTTAAAGACTCTAAGTCTCGACTCTGGGTAAATGATACAAAAGCGACAAACCTTGACGCGACACTTGCCGCAGTGAAACGCTATGAAGAGTCCTATATCCATCTTATTTTAGGTGGTGATGATAAGGGTGTTGATTTGCATGAGCTTTTTGAGTACTTAAAAGAAAAAAGACTTACTATCTATGCCATCGGCTCTAACAGAGAGAGGCTGATAAAACTCGCGAGAGAATATGGTATAAAAGTCATTTCTTGTAAAAACCTTGTCTCTGCTATCACTGAAATATCTATCGTGCTACAAAAAGAGGAGATAGCCCTCCTCTCCCCTGCTGCCTCTTCACTCGATGAGTTTAGCTCCTATGCAGAGCGTGGCGATATATTTAAAGCAACAGTGAGAAGAATCTAATGCAAGAAATCGACATCAAAGTTAAACCACATTTTATAGATATTTATAAAAATGGCTATCCACTTATCTCCAAAGAGAGTTTAGAAAACTTCTCCAAACTCACTCAAGAGGGCTTGATAGTCAATCTCTTTGATGCAAAAAATCGCTTTCTTGCCAAGGGTTACCACGGCATACAAAACAAAGGTTTTGGTTGGGTACTGAGCTACAAAAAAGATGAGGCTATCGATGTTGCATTTTTTAAAAAGAAAATAACACAAGCGATAGAGCATAGAAAAAAGTATATTGAAGATAAAGAGACTACAGCTTACAGGCTCTTTAATGGTGAGGGGGATGGTGTAGGTGGTCTTACCATAGACTACTTTGATGGCTACTATCTTCTTACATGGTATAGCATTGGGATTTATGAGCTGAAACCACTTATCTTAGAGGCGATTAAAGAGTCTGTAGAGTACAAAGGTATCTATCAAAAGAAGCGCTTTGATGGTAAAGGAAAGTATCTTGATGATGCAGATGATTTTATCATGGGCGAGAGAGCATCGGAGTCTATCACGGTCAAAGAGAATGGTGTTAACTTCGCTATTCATTTAGATGATGGGGCTATGGTGGGTATCTTTTTAGACCAAAAAGAGGTGCGAAAAACCATCCGAGATAAGTATGCAAAGGGAAAAACTCTGCTCAATACTTTCTCTTATACAGGTGCATTTTCAGTCTATGGGGCATTAGGTGGCGCTACAAAAACCACAAGTGTAGACCTAGCAAAACGTAGTCTTCCAAAAACAAAAGAGCAGTTTGCAGTAAATAACATCGACCCGCAAACGCAAGAAATAATCGTAGAGGATGTTTTTAACTACTTCAAGTATGCAGTACGTAAAAAACTACTCTTTGATATGGTAGTACTAGACCCACCAAGTTTTGCTCGAAGTAAAAAGCACACCTTTTCAGCTTCAAAAGATTATGTAAACCTTCTTAAAGAAGCCATCCAAATCACTGCAAAAAATGGTGTCATAGTAGCCTCTACAAATGCAGCAAACTTCTCGATGATGACCTTTAGGGACTTCATATTTCGTGCGTTTAAAGAGCTCAAAGGCAAGTATAAAGTAGAAGAGAGTTTTTCTCTACCTAGTGATTTCAAAGTAGATAAAAAATTTCCAGAAGGTAACTACCTCAAAGTTGTTTTTATCAGAAAACTCAAGTAGTTCACTCCTTCTATAATTTGGCTTTAACCCAATACACGCTAAAATGATTTCACTAAACAATGGAGTCATTTTTTGAAAGAAGCATCTGAAGTACTAGCACGAAAATACCGTCCCTCAAATTTTGATGAACTCATCGGTCAAGAGACTATAGCACAGACTCTCTCTCTTGCACTCGACTCCAACAGACTCTCTCATGCCTACCTTTTTTCAGGTCTTCGTGGAAGTGGAAAGACTTCAACAGCTCGTATTTTCGCAAAGGCTCTCATCTGTGAAGAGGGGATGAGTCATCACCCTTGTGGTGTTTGTTCTAACTGTACGATGGCTATAGAAGGCAGACACATGGACATCATAGAGATGGATGGTGCTTCAAGCCGTAAGATAGATGATATCCGTGACCTAGTTGAGCAAACTAAATATAAACCAGCCGTGGCTAGATATAAAATCTTTATCATCGATGAAGTACATATGCTTACTAAAGAGGCATTTAATGCTCTTCTTAAAACACTCGAAGAGCCACCTGAGTATGTGAAGTTTATCCTTGCAACTACTGATCCACTTAAACTCCCAGCTACAATTTTAAGTCGTACACAGCACTTTAGATTTAAAAGCATCGCTACAAATAAGATAGTCGATCATCTAGCACATATTCTTCAGCTTGAGGGTATTGAGTATGAGAGTGATGCCTTAGAGATTTTAGCTCGTAGTGGAAGTGGAAGTCTTCGTGACACACTTACACTTCTTGACCAAGCCATTATCTATTCAAAAAATCATGTTGATGTCCGCACTGTAACCGATATGCTAGGGCTTGTTGATCCTAAGTTTGTAGATGAACTTTTTGAAGCAGTTTTTGCCAAAGACTATGGAGCTTTAGTGCACAAGACAAAACTCCTAGAGGATTATGAGTCAGAGATGGTTGTTGATGAACTTATCGCTTACCTCAAGGAGAAGATGTATAAGCATGATGCACTTTTTTCCACTCTTGTTCTGGATAGATTTTTTAGAATCCTTAGTGAGTCGAAGTACCTCTTCAGCATAAATGCAGATGGAAGTTTTGTACTCTCACTTATCTTTTTTAAGATGGTTGAAGCACTTCGTATTCGTGAGATTGACCAGATGATTGAGTCTTTTCAAAAAGATGTAGAGCGTCCGGAGATAACACAGCCTGCTCAAGCTACTATAAAGATACAGACGGCTACTCCTGAGATGGCTACTACTCCTGTAACTCCGGTAGAAAAAGAGAGTAAAGAGAGTGAAATAGTAGAAACAACTCCACAACAAATAAAACAAGAAGAAGCACTTGACCAACCTCTACACATGCCAGAACCAGAAGTAATCCCAGAACCTCCAGTAGAAGTTCCTGTGCAAATAATTGACCCTCACCTACAAACTTTTGAGACACTTGTAGCAAAGATAAAAGATAGAAACTTTGCACTTGGTGAATGTTTTACAAATAACATCACATATATCTCTTATGAAAATGAGACACTCACTTGGGAATCATGTGCAGATGAAGAGTGTAAAAAAGCTCTTAAACATGGCTATGCTGTCATCAAACAACTTGTACGTGAAGTTTTTAGTTTTGAGACAAAGATAAAGGGTGTTGCCTGCACAAAAGAGCCATTATTTAAAGAGCCTAAAGAGATGGTATCCCCAGCAGTAGCACATATAGAGCAACCACAAATGCAAAATACTCAAAGTACTTCTATGATAGAAGATGCAGAACTCGGAGGGAACACTAGTTGTGTAAGCAACTGCGATGACCCAGCACCACTTGATGAGACCAATGGAGTAGACATCACACAAGAGCCGATGGTAGCTCGTGCTATAGAGATGTTTGAAGCAAGAAAGGTGACTGTTCAGTCGAAGATCTAAGCCACTCTCTTTTGCTCTTTACTTCCCTCAAAGAATATCGCACTACAGCAAAGATCTTCCTTGTCACAAAATTGAAGTATCTCTTCGTAGGGAGTCGTATTTCGTCGCTTACTCGTAGCGAAACGCGATTGCGACATCTCTAAACTTTTTGCTACATCCTTGTCAAATACTTTCTCTATCTTCTCTTTTTTCAAGTACTCTTTTAAGACACCAATAATCGCTCTAAAATCTCTCATAAGAACTCCTAAGATTTATATTTTTAAAAATATAACCTAAAAAGTACGTAAGAGGTAAAAATATGGCACTGTGCTATTTTTTTGAAGCTTTTTTCTCTTTTTGCTTTAAACGTTTGATAATATTTTTCAGAGTCACACTAATGGAAAGAAATTCTAAATAGTGCTTGATATGGAGAGTTGCTTCGTAGTTTTTATGTTCAGAAATTTCAAGTACATACTTTTCTAAACTTTCTATATCTTCTTCAAGTTCATGTTGTAGCTTTTTTATATAGAAAAAACTTAAAAAAAGTAGGATAAGAAAAACAATCGCTATAAGAATAAAGATAGCGTTCACTTGACTTAAAAGCAAAGACTCTTCTATCTTATAAGTTGTAGCGATCTCTTGCATATAATTGTACAGAAGTGTGTAAGAGAGAATATAGAGCAGTGTAAAAACTGTACTGAAGACTTGAAGTATCTTAAAAAAAAACCCTTTTTGCACACTCTTCATATATCACCTTTTATCTTTTTATATATTGTACTTCAAAGTTCTTTAAGGCAAAATGATTTATAATGAAAGTAGATTATATTATTTGGAGTTCTTATGTTTGTTTCATCGTACTCAACATTTATTGATACAAGTGCAACAAAACGCATACAAAACGATAAGAATGATCTTGAGAAAAAACCTAAAGAGTCTTTTTCTAAACAACTCATAGAGACGACAGGAAAAGATGTCATTCTCTCTAAAAATCTTCCACTCAACTATATCTCAAACTATAAAGCAATAAGCAATAAACAAGCACTAGAACAGCAGATACAAGGAAGAGATGAGCAGCAGGTAAGAGCAAAGATAAAGTTCACAAAACTTTCAGCACAGAGTAGTGCACAGGTCTCTTATACAGACAATTCTAAAATGTTTTCACTAAGGATTGCACCAAAACTCACACTAGATCAAACACCAAAACTTAATAAAAAGCTTCCAGAAGAAGCACGAAAAACACAAGAGGGAGTTCTCAAGAACTTAATGGTTAACACCTATATTGCTAATGAGAACTACTACCGTATAACAGCTGCTTAGTCCTCTAGCCAAGCCTCACTTTTCATCACTCGACCATCGCATAGTAGTTTAAGTTTGTAAGCACTTGTACATTTCCCTTCATCTAATTCCATTATAGCAATTTGTAAAATCTTCTTACACTTTTTCGGAATATCAAAGTGCCCTTTCATCCCAGTCAGAAAGTTTTTAAGAGGTACTTTTGCATCCATGCCTATGACATTATCACGACATCCTGTGAGTCCTATGTCAGTAAGATATGCTGTCCCCTCTGCTATCTGAAAATCATCTGTACTTACATGAGTATGTGTCCCTATGATACCACTCACCCGACCTTGAAGAAGCATCAGCATTCCGCGTTTCTCACTCGTAGCCTCAGCATGAAAATCTATAAAAATGTTTTTCACACCCTCCTCTTCTAAATGCTCCACTTCTGCTCTTGCAGCTCTAAATGCATTGTCAGAATAGGGCATACCGTAGTGTCCCATAAGATTAAGTACTGCTATCTTTTCATTATTGACCTCATAAGTTTTACAACCAGTTCCACTCACTTCTTCTGGGTAGTTATGTGGACGAAGGATTTCGTGAGTATCAAAGAGAGGAATGATGTCCTTCTTGTCCCAAGAGTGATTGCCTCCAGTCATAACATCTATACCATATCCAAAGAGTTCATTACAGTTTTTCATACTCAAACCAAAACCATGAGAGGCATTTTCATAGTTAACTATAACAAAGTCAAGCCCCTCTTCTTCTCTTAATCTCTTAAGATGTTCTTTGAGCATATCTCGACCTGGACGGCCTACAATATCTCCTATAAATGCTATTTTCAATTACAATACCTTTGGTTTATTATTTCTAAGATAAAAAAGAGTAGCTTTAATGATGTCATCATCGTCACGGCTCTCTGATTTGATACTCTCTTTGGAATCATTCAAGTAAGTGATAGTGATATTTTGTCCATAGTTCATGATACTTTTTATCTTTTTATCAAGACTGAGGAGTTTTATAACCATCAACTCAAAGAACTGTTTTGTTGGCATATCTAGCTCTCCAAAACGGTCTATTATCTCCTCTTCTATCTCGTAAATCTCTACAGCACTCTCACACTGTGAAAGTCGTCTGTAGATATCTAAACGCAAGCGGTCTTCTGTGACTACCTCATCACTTATATACGCAGAGATAGTAAGTTTAATGTCCACTTTTGCACGTTCACCCTCTTTTGTGTTGGAGAGCTCTTTTATGGCATCTTCTAACATTCTTAGATAGAGAGAGTAACCGATGTTTTTGATATGTCCACTCTGAGCATCACCTATGAGGTTACCCCCACCACGAATCTCTAAGTCATGGTGAGCGAGAACGGAACCACTTCCTAAAAAGGAGTTAGACTCTAAGGCAAGAAGGCGTTTTTTTGCTTCATCAGTGAGAGACTCTTTACGTTTAACTATAAAGTAGGCAAAGCCCTCAACACTTCCGCGACCAACACGACCACGAAGCTGATGCAGGTCTGCTATACCAAATCTATCAGCACCATCTACAAGTATAGTATTAACTCTTGGCATATGGATACCAGACTCGATGATACTTGTTGCTATCATTAGGTCATACTCACCTGCTTCAAACTTTAAGAGTTCTTTTTCAGTCTCTACAGCAGAGATTTTTGAGTGGAGCATTACCATTCTAAGTTCTGGAAGAAGGGCTTTAAGCTCTCCGAGTTTTATAGGCATATGGTCTATAGAGTTATGTACATAAAAAACCTGTCCACCACGGCGAAGCTCACGTAAAATGACCTCTTTGATAAGTTTCTCTTCATACTCTTTGACAAAGGTTCTCACCCCTTGACGTTCACTTGGAGGTGTGAGAAGTTGGCTCATCGTTTTTATGGAACTAAGAGCTTGGTTGAGTGAGCGAGGAATAGGAGTCGCTGACATACTCAAAAGGTGTACATTATGGTAAAGTTCTTTTATTCTCTCTTTTTGCTTTACACCAAACTTGTGCTCTTCATCTATGATAACCACACCCAGTTTTTTAAACTCTAAACCAAAGAGTGCATGTGTTCCCACTACTGTATCTATCTCTCCAGAAGCAAGCCCCTTGATGATGGCATTTTTATCTTTAGTGCTGACAAATCTATCAAGTTTTGCATAGCGAATGCCAAGTTCAGAAAAACGCTCATCAAGGGAACGCCAGTGCTGTGCTGAGAGGAGTGTAGTTGGCACTATAAACGCAGACTGATAGCCTGACTTGTGTGCTGCGAAAATAGTGTTGAGAGCTATCTCAGTTTTTCCAAAACCCACATCACCACTAAGAAGTCTATCCATGATGTTTCCAGTCGCCATCTGGTTTAGAATATCTTTTACCGCGTTTGTTTGGTCATCTGTATACTCAAAACCTGAGAGTTTTTGGAACTCTTTTAACTCTTGCTTGGATAGATTAATTTTTGGTGCTTTTATCAGTGCACGAGCAGCAGCAGTATTTACAATCTGTCCTGCTATCTCGAGTAAACGCTTACGGACTTTTGCCTTGAGTTTTCCGAAGTTTCCTTTGCCTAGTCTATCTAAAACAGGAGTAGAGCCACCACCAGCTATGTATCTATCTATGTAGTCAAGGTTCTCAACAGGCAAAAGTATTTTATCATCACCTACATATTTTATGACTATAAAGTCTTTAACACCACCGAGAATTTCAGTCTGCTCTATGGAGTCAAATATACCGACCCCATAATCTTCATGAACTACATAATCCCCTTTTTTAAGATCATCAAGAAGGATAGAGCTTTTTCTTCTACGACGTTTCTTATCTGGCTTGTTTAGAGAGATAATCATCTCATCAGGAGTGAGAATGTTTAGTATATAGCCATCAGTGATTTTAGTGATATTTTCAGTATCGTAGATACCTGCTTGTTTGATAGTCGCTGCATTTGCTGCTATAACTGTTATCTTTTTAGCGCGATGGACATTAAGAAGGTGCTCTGCGTTTGCTACAACTAACTCTTTTATATCATCATTTTTCTCTAGCACTGGTAAATTAAAAGATTCACGGCTGATAGATGGATTGTTTATCCCATAAGCATCTTTTAGTAAATCATCAAGATTTTTAGAGAGTTGTACCTTTTTACCTTCTAAAAAGTTCTCTGCCATCTCATTAAGGTGCCAAAAACCTAAAGATGCTACATCTTTTAGCATAGCGTCAAATTCACTTGACTCTACTCTTGCATTTAAAGCCTCAAAGTTTTGCTCATCAAGTGCATAAAAAGCACTACGAACCTCAAGTACATCAAGCTCATCACCAAGTGTTCTTTGAGATTCAAGTTCAAACTCTTTTATCTGCTCTATCTCATTATCAAAAAAGGAGATTCTATGAGGATTTGGCGAAGAGGGAATGAAGATATCTAAGATATCCCCACGATGACTTATCTCACCCTCAACTTGAACCATATCTACAAAAGTGTATCCCCAAAAGAGCATTTGCTCTTTAAAGCTACTGAGGTCTACTTCACTTCCAAACTCTAAAACTGTTGAATCAAGAAACTCAGCTTTAGGTAGAGGAAAAAGTAGTGTTTTGAGTGGCGAAATGATAAGTGGCTTTTTCTTAGCACTATGGTAAGTTCGAAGAGAGGAGAAAAGCTCTTGAAGTTCTTCTTTATAAGAACGAAGGTCATCTCCATAAGTAGCCCGAAAATCTGGAAAGAGTATAGTCTCGCGTTTGAAGTACTTCGTGACACTCTCTAAGAGTTCAGCCTCTTTCATATCCTCACAGATGAGAATATCTAAGGCATTAGGCTTTTGTGTGTTAAAGTGGTTAAAAAGAGCAGTTTGTGGCATTAGGCTTCTATCTTTCCTGGTTCAAGAGGAGAATCTTTTACTATAGAATTTCCTTCAAAAATACCTTTTGACTCAATAATTAATTCACTTGAAGTTATCTCACCGCGAACACGACCACCAGCTTTTATCTCAACAACACTAGAGTTTATTGTTCCTTCTATAAGTCCTTGTACAACAAGCCTATCAGTAAAAACTTCCCCTTTAACATGACCATTTTTACCAACATTAACCTCTTTTGTTGACTTAATAATGCCATCGAGTTCCCCATCTATATAAAGATTACAAGTGAGATCTATTTCCCCTTGGATTTTTGCTCCGGCTGTAATGATTGTGGTGTTTGAGTTTGCACCAGCATTAAGTTTGCTGTCGCCATTATTAAAGATTGCCATGGTACTTTTTTCTCCTTTTTAAATATTTCATCATAATTTTTTTGTGTCCATTTTATAAACCAAAATGGATTAAGATTACGATAAAGAAAACGTATTTCGTAGTGCAGGTGAGGTCCATTACTCATACCTGAGTTCCCAGTATAAGCGATTAGGGTACCTTTTTTTACAAATTGTCCTGATTTTACCACAGTTTTGTTTAAATGACCGTAGTATGTTTTAAACCCATAAGCATGTTCAATAATAATCAACCTACCATACCCACTGCGTTTATGATATCCAGACCATTCTACAATACCATCAGCTGGAGCATATACCTTTGTGTTGAGTTTAGCTCTCATATCCGTACCACGGTGAAACTCACGTTTATGAAGAGTAGGATGAATTCTATAGCCAAATTTACTCGTGATACCATGGTACTCTATAGGCGAACCATTTGGGATGAGTTGCATAAGTACTGCACGATGTTGCGAGCTTATTTTTGTTGCACTTACTCTCTCAGCCAAAGATTCTTCTCCTATTGGCTTTAAGCCTATCATTTGCTCTATTTCTGAGAGTGAATCAGAGAGAGTATCGAGCTCTTTTTTCTTATCTTCAAGAGAATTATTGGTCGCTTGCATATGCTCCTGTAGTCTGTTGTTTTTCTCTTTCATCTCTTCATAGGCAAGTTGTACACCATCACGTTTGTGTTCTATGAGTTTAACACTATTGTTGAGATAAAGTATAGTCCCTACTGCGATGATTACCATGCTCATTACAAAGAGCAGTGCATAAAAAATAGCTTTTTTTACAAGACGGTGAACATTAAACTGCTTCACACCATTGTCATCGTGAATAGTAACTGTAAAATGATTATCCATTTTCACCCTTTAAAAAAGCTTCTACAACACTAAATGAACCAAAAACTAAATACTTTTTACTCTCTTTTATCGCACTAAACTTTTTATACTCTATCCCTAGATTTTCGAGAGTTTCTTCTAGTACTTCCAAATTTTCAGCTCGTTCATCGCTTATATGAATAAGCTCAACACTCTCTATAATAGGGCTAAGAATGCTTAATATTTCTCTATAATTTTTATCTCTATAGCTATTGTAAACTAAAGTCTGTTTTGTGTCTTGCAAACTTTTTGCTATTGCTCTTGCAGCGAGAGTATTGTGTCCTACATCTAGTAAAATATTTTTTTTATATTTTGTTAAACGCCCAAAAAGTCTACTCTCTTCAAAGCTCTTCGCATCATATTCTATCTCAAGTTTGTTAAGTACACTTATCGCAAGTTTAAGATTATCCACAAGATAGGGAACTAAATTATTTTCTTTTGCTATTTGTTCTATCTTCCCTTTATCTTTTATCTCTAAAAACTGTGCTAGATTTTGAATAGAAAGACTTTTTTTTGAAGCTATATCTTCTGCAACATCTGTAACTTCAGGATGTTTTTGATCGGCAATAATGGCACTTTTTTGAATAGCATTGAGTTTAGTTCTAGCTATTTCATCTAGAGTGTCTCCTAAAAAAGCCTCATGATCTTTATCTATAGGTGTGATTAAGGTCAAGATATTTTCAAACACAGCAGTTGCATCATGCTCACCACCAAGACCAGCTTCTAAAACCACATACTCTAAATCCTGATAGATATACAAGGCAAGAAGTGTTGTATATTCAAAATAACTAAGCGAGTCTGCATCTTCTTTACTTAATATTTTTAAGAGCTCTTCGTGTGCACTATTGAGTGTTTCATCTGAGACATCTGAACCATTTAGCCAGATCCGCTCATTAAAGTTAAGAATATGAGGAGAAGTATAGTGTCCTACACTTTTGCAAGTATTATAAAGGGCTGTTGCTAAAAATCTTCCAGTTGTCCCCTTGCCATTTGTACCAATAATGTGAATAATTTTAGGCAAGTTAAGCTCTACTTTTATTTTCGCATAAACTCTTGGCATCCGATCATAATCTATCTCTTCATAGAAGAGAGGCTTGGCATTTAAAAAAGTTTTTAACACTACTACTTTTTATACCCCACACGATTTCTTCCACTATTTTTAGCTACATAGAGGTATTCATCAGCTGAGTTAAGTGTTGCTGAGAGAGAAATATGTTTTACTCTTTCACTTACACCAGAACTTACAGTGATATTGATACGATTGCCCTTGTACATAAAGCGAGATTTTTCTACTTTTTTTCGTACTTTTTCAGCAAAAATCACACCACCTTTTATATCTGTTTCACTTAAAAGAGCAACAAACTCTTCTCCACCAAAACGACCGACTACATCAACACTGCGACACTCTTTTTTAAGTATCTTTGCAAATGCCACTAAGATAGCATCTCCAGCATCATGTCCATAAGTATCGTTAACATCCTTAAACTTATCTAGGTCAAACATAATGAGAGAATAGTTACGTTGATAACGTTTAAACTCAGCCTCTTTTATCTCCATAAAGTCATCCAGTGCACGACGATTATTGAGCTTAGTTAAAAAGTCCTCTTTAGACTCTTTTTTTGCAGCTTCTAAGTCTTTTTCAAGTTTGTGCACACGCTTAGAGAGTGAAGAAACTTCTTCTGAATGACCTTTAAGATCATTACTAAGTGCCTCAGTGTTCTCCTCTAGTGCAAGTGCGATAGTGTAGAGTTTTTTATGTGCTGTCTTAAAATTAGTTGCACTAACATCATTGTAGGATTTTAACTCCTTTTTAATCTCCTGTATCTCTTCATTCGAGCTATCAGACCTCTCGATCATATCTATTAAACGCAGACTTAGTTTGTCAAGTACTCCGTCAATAGACTCTATCATCTCCTTAACACTCTCTTTATCTAGTGCTATACGAAGAGAGATTGCTGTCCTGATTTCATTTTCTATACTATCACTCTCTAAGAGATCAGGGTTCTTACGGATTTTTATACTAAGTTCTGCAATAGTGTCATTGACACTTGAAGCAATGGATGGAACAAAAGAGGAGATTAAGAGTTTAGATATTTTCTCTAACCCTAAGTTATCATTAGAAGACACAGATGCTTCTATGTTCATATTTTCTATAGTTTTACGTAGATCTTTAGTCTCGATACTTCCATATGCTTTGAGTTTCTTTAAAAATGTATCGTCATAAGTCGTTAAAAAGTTGACCCAGAGTTGACGAAAGGAGTCTATCTGATCCGCTTGTGCACCTGAATTTAAAATTTCCATAGTACTTCGTGCTAAATCAGCAGCTTCTTTATTATGAAGAACCTCAATAACCTGAAATACTCGCTTTGCTAAAAGCACCTGTGATTCTATAATATTAGTAGCTTGAGTGGGGTTTGTTCGGTTCAGCTTTGCGATAAGAAAGCGTACAAACTCATGCATACTCTGTATGCGATAGTTACGAAGATCTTTTTGTAAGTCAGAGTTGAGTGTCTTTGTAAACTTTGAGAGGTGTTCACAATCTTCTACATTCATTTTTGCTTTTTTTGCCTCTTTACAAAAAGCTTCAGTATAAGCATCAGGAGTCAGAAGTTTTCCCTCCAACTTTAATCTTTTAACAGCACTATTTATTATAGCTTGAATAGTCATCTACTTTTTCCTCTATTTTACTTGTGAACCCTCAGCTGAGACTTGTGCTACAAAGGCTGAAATCGCTTTTATAGAACTATATTTAATAGCATCAAAACGCTGCTGATCCGTTAAAACAGCATTTGGATCAACTGAAAAATCATATGTTCCCGTTGTGGTGTACTTCTTTCTCAAATTTTTTGATTCTCTCGTTATATAAAGAGTTATTCTTGCACGATAAGAGATAATATAACCGTTTGTATCATATTGCAATGCAGAATATGATGGATTTGAGATCCTTAGTGAGAGATGTGCATTAGAGTGTTTTTTATCAGTTAAAGAGGCATGAAACACTTCTATAACTGCTCTATCTACTGCATCTTTAACTATTACACTATTCTCCGGATCAGTCTTAGAAACATATATAGATGTACTTATCTTTTCACCCATCAC
>JALWTK010000091.1 GCA_027082875.1 Sulfurimonas sp.
GAGCAACTGTTTTCCGTACAGACGGTAAAGGTCAAAAAAGAGAGCGCAAGTCACAGCAAAACGAACTTTGGTTTTGTCAAGGCAGATGAAGCGAGAGTACATTACATAGCACCACATTTTGGTGGTTATGTAGAGAAAATCTACGCCGATAAAATCTACAAGTACGTCAAAAAAGGTGATCCACTTGTTAGCGTCTATTCACCAGAAGTTTACAAGGCAAAAGAGGACTATCTCAATGCTTATAAATACACAAAAAACAGAGAAAATGATAGTGAAAACAGAGGTATGGTCAGGAGTGCAAAGTTAAAACTAGAGCTCTTGGATGTAAGTGATCAAGAGATTAATCAGCTTATAAAAAGTAAAAAAATCTCTAAAAATACCACAATTTATTCTCCTGTCAATGGTTATATTTTTACAAAAGACATCAGTGATGGTTCCGCATTTAATGCCAAAGCATCTCTCTATGAGATAGTAAATCTTGATGAAGTTTGGGTAGAAGCTAAAGTGTATGAAAAAGATATTAGCTGGTTAAAAAATGCAGCTGAATTTGATGTGAAGTTCAAAAGTACAGATAAAGTATATAAAACAACATCTACACTACTCTATCCTATGCTAGACCCAAAAGAAGCGACAATGACTCTGCGTTTAAGACTCAAAAATCCTAAACTTGCACTTTTCCCTGGAATGTATGCCTCTGTTCTCTCAAAGGACAAAGCAGAGAGCTACCTGACTCTTCCAACAAATGCAGTGATGCGTAAAAATGGCAAGTTTTATGTCTTTGTAGTAGGTGAGTATGAGGGTGAATACGAACCTATGGAAGTAAGTGTCAAAATACTTAATCCTCATACATACATCATTACAGATGGTCTCAAAGCAGGAGATGAAGTCGTAAGTAATGCACTCTTTATGATGGATAGTGATGCACAGATAAATGGACTTTACTAAGTCCTAATCTCTATTTAACATTGACTTCAAATTTTGTCCCACGTATAGCGACCATGCCATCAGGAGTTTTTAGTTCAAACTCCTCGGGGGCTAAGTCTCCTATTTTTCCTGACTCAAAAATAAGTCCTCCTTTTTGTAAAAAAAGATCAAAACTATACTCTTCATTTTGAGGTTTAAACACAAACTTGTCTAATTTTAAGAGACTATTTTCACCAAGATTAAGTACAGAATTATCTTTAAATATAATGGTAACTAATGCCGACTCTTTGGTTATAATTAACATATTTTCTTCCAAAGAAGAACCTACCTTTAAGAGTTTTGTCCCTGCCTCACTCTTTGCAAGAACAGTTCCTTCCATATAACGAACAACTGCTATCTCTTGTGCACTGATTGTCATGTAAACACCCAAAAACAATAATAGTATTAACTTCATTTTTTCTCCTTAATCCTCAGGATGGTCTACATATTTTTCTGAGATTTTTTTAAACTCATCTTTAATCTCAAAAAAAGCATCTACTAAAAGAGGATCAAAGTGTACTCCTCTGCCTTCCTTGATAATTTTATAAGCTTCTTCATAAGAGAACTTTCTTTTATAGACTCTGTGATTTACAAGTGCATCATAAACATCGGCAATAGCCATAAATCTTCCTTCTAAAGGTATCTCCTCAGCTTTAAGCCCTTCTGGGTAACCACTTCCATCCCATTTTTCGTGATGGGTATAGGCGATATTGACAGCCATTGTGAAAAAGTCATTCTCTTCATAACTTTTAATAGCATTTTCAATAATAAGTCTCCCTAAATTTGGATGAGACTTCATTACATCAAACTCTAACTCTGTAAGTTTTCCAGGTTTTTTGAGTACAGAATCAGGAATACCAACCTTACCAATATCATGTAGAGGTGCTGTTCTGTACATAATCTCTATCATATTTAGAGAAAGAAACTTTCTGTAGGGATGTTTTTTTTGTGAATATATGTATGCACCAAGTAAACGTATATACTTTTTTGTACGAACTATATGTGCTCCTGTCTCCACATCATGAACTTCTGCGACATGTACCATACTATCTAGTAATGCGACATGAGATCTATTTAAGTCCTCAGTAGAGAGTCGTTTTCTGTAACTATCTACAATAAAGAATGCAATACTAATAAAGGTAAAGTTAAACATTACAAGGAGATAGAAATAACCAGAAGAGATGTAAACATGATGCATATAAAAATAGAGTGTCCCTAAAGAATAGAGAGTCAAACCTCCAACTAAAGTAATTATCATTGTTAAATCTCTATCTATGATAAGTAAGTATAAAAGAAAAAGTATAAAAAGTATCGAGAGGATTATATTGACCTGTTTTGTAAATTCTGGCTGTATAATTATATTGTTATAGAGAAGGTTATCTAGCATTGTCATATGAATCTCTGCACCACTTCTTTTCTCCCCACCAGAGATAATGAGCTGATCATGTAAGCCAATGGCAGATGAGCCTATAAGGAGAATCTTTCCTTGTAAAAGTTTAGGATCAAATCTTCCATGTAAAAAATCAACAACAGAAATCTTTTTATACCAACTCCTAGGATAAAAAGAGAGTAAAAAACTACTATCTTTACTCAAAGTAATAGTCTGATCCAGAAGAGAGAGACTCTTTTTTTCTAGTTTAATATTTGTGTCAATACTTTTTAAAATTGTAAGGGCAAAAGAGGGAATAGTTATACTTTGATACTTAGCAAGAAGTGGCATTCTTCTTAAAATACCATCACTATCCTCAAAGCTGTTAATAAAACCGAAAGATTGTACACTCTCTTGCAATATAGGTGTATTACATAAGGCAGAAGAGAAAGACCTAAGAGAAAAATCTCCTTCTTTAAAGGCACTCGTTAGGTGACACTCTTCTCTTTTGCTCACTCCATTATTGAGATAAACACCTATCACACTCTTACTTTTTGCTAAGGCTGATGCAAAAATCTTATCATTATCCTGAAGATATTCTGGAACAGATACAACATCACTGTGAATATTAAAATACTTTTTATAAAACAGTGAAATATTTTTAGGGGAGCTTCTATCCTCTTCTGGAAATATAATATCAAGCCCTATGGCACTAGGGTTGTATCTACTCATCTTCGTTACCAAGTCAGCTAAAACAACTCTAGGCCAAGGCCACTGGCCTAACTCTTTTAGACTCTTCTCATCAATATCTATAAGCACGGTATGTGAACTTTTTTTGGCTGATACCTTAAGAGGTAAAGCAGCTGCGATATAATCAGAGACCTTATAATCAAACTCTTTGACAAGGCTACTTTGACTCAAAACAATATGACTCAAAACAACGAATAGTGCAACAATAATATAGATGACTGCGATTCTTTTTCTTATTGTATTAATATTTCTACCCTTCTATTTAATGCTTCTTCTACCTCATCTTTTGTCTGTACTGCTAAGTCTAGTTCAGAGTTTGAAGAGACATCCATTTTGATATAATTTACACCTGATGACTTTATCTTTTGAGCGATTTCTCTTGCTCTTTTGAGAGCGAGCTCATAATTTTCCTCTACACTCCCTCTAGTATCTGTGTTTCCAACTATATTTATATATGGATGATGTAGAGACTCTAAAAGAATTAAGATTTTTTTGAGTTCTTCTACTGATTTAGTATCTAGTTTGAGCTTTTTATCAAAATAGAGAACAAAAGTATACTGCTCTTTATTTGAAGCATGTAACATTTTTCCCGAGCGTTTTTCTAACTCCTGCTCTGTAAGCATTTTTGGTGTAGATATCACTTTATCACTCATAGTTGCTGACTGCATTGCTCTGTTTAGCATCACTGATCCAGTAGCTGTTGAGAGAATAACGGCAGTGTTTTTCTTATGACCATCAAGGAGAATAACCTCGGTTGTGCTTCTCTTTTCAATGAGCCCATCAAGATAGAGTACTATCTTGACTAAATAACTTTTTGGACAGCTAAAACTTCTTGTTTTTTTTCTAAAGTAATACATAGAGATACTCTTTGGTTCTATGCCTTCATCTAGCATAACATCCTCAACCTTAGAGGAGAAGGTCTCTTCACGCTCCTTGCAGCTAATATCTTCTATAAGGAGAACATGACTCTTTTGGTACTTTTTAGAGACTCTTTTTATCTTTTTTGAAGCCTTAACAACAGAGGATACATACTTCATGTCACTTTTATCACTGCTAAAAAGAATCGATCCAAGATCTACACTTTTCGCATAAGTATCAGCATACTTATTCTGAGCAGCATATGATTGAGACAGAAGAGACAAGAGTAGTAATAGTATCTTATAAATTTGCATACAAATATTATAATAGTATTTTACTTAAACACTACTACTAATATTTATTTCTGTTATCTCTGCACTTGCTCCTAAGCGCATAGGAGGTCCCCAAAAACCTGTGCCTTTGTTGACATAGATTTGAGTTTTTGGTGTATGCTGATGGAGTCCACTTATGTAGGGTTGTTGCAGTTTTACTAGGAGCTTAAAAGGGAGAAGTTGCCCTCCATGAGTATGTCCACTCAAAACTAAATCTATCTTTTGGGAGTCGTGTAGCTCTTCTAAAAACTTTGGTTGGTGTGCGAGTAAAACTGTAGGTGCATTCTCTTCTCTATTTTTGAGTGCCTTCTTTATATCTGGCATATACTTTAAAACACGGTAGCCAAAAAGATCATGAACTCCCGCGAGGTTGAAACCCTCTCCCTTATCACCGATATATACATTTTCATTTTCTAGTACTCGTATACCTAGTGTTTTTACTCTCTCTATAACCTTCCCAACCTCATGAAAATACTCATGATTTCCTACGATAAAATAAGTACCATATTTTGAGCTTAAATGCCTCAACTCTTCTAGTGGTGCCTCTGCTTTTTCCACCGCAATATCAACTAAATCTCCAGTGATAACAACAAGGTCAGGCTCGCAGGCATTTACTCTCGCTACTATCCCTTTTAGAAATGAGGCATCTATGAGTCCACCTATATGGATGTCACTTAGTTGAAGAATTTTATAGCCTTTTTGTAAACCCTCTATCTTCACATCTACATGTTCAAGCTCTACAGTTCTTGCTTCATAGATAGAACGAGCAGTAAGGGCAGATGCGGTGACTACAGCGCCTATATCAAGAGAACTTTTGAAAAAATTTCTACGTTTATCTTGCATGGGTGTATACTTAAGAGCAACACGAAATATATCGTAAAGTATCGCTGTACAGAAGAGTAAAAACACCACTCCAATAGGAAGAGAAAAAAGAAAATAGAGCCAGTTAGGAAAGTCGATGTAGTAACGCCCCATAGAGTAGAGAAAGATACCAAAAAGGTTAAGATATAAAAAGAGTCTCAATTTTTGTTTTGATTTGTCTGAGATACTTAAATGAGCAATAAGGCGTTTGGATATGTAGATATTTAGCAGCGAAAAAGCTGCTAAGAGTGCGAAGGTAAAGAGAAAGGGATTCACGAGTTGGCTGTGATAGCCTGAGCGATGCGAAGCATAGTCTCTTCTTTACCAATAACTGCCATAACAGTGTCGATATTTGGTCCACCCATCTTACCAAGAAGTGCAACGCGAAGAGGCATACCGATCTTACCAAATCCTATCTCCATCTCCGCTACAACCTCTTCCATAAGTGCATGGTAGTCACTTGGAAGATGTGG
>JALWTK010000092.1 GCA_027082875.1 Sulfurimonas sp.
AATTTTTGATGCTTTGTCTTCTGCCTTTGAGCCTTTTTGCTACTGTTACAATAGAGGATGCTTGGCAGAGTGTCAAGGATAAAAACGATGGTCTAAAGGCTAATGGAAGCGATGTGAAACGCTCAGAACTTAAAAAAAGTTCTGCTAAGAGTATGTATCTGCCTTCTATTACTTTGACAGGGTCGTATACTCACTTGAATGACTCAATGAGTATTGACATTAGTGATATAAGTAGTAACCTCAATCCAATTCTTAGTTCAATAGGTGCTAAAGCTATTCCAAATGAACTTGATCTCTCTAAACAGGATGTTTTTCTAGCAGACCTACATGTCCTATGGCCACTCTACACAGGTGGGAAGATAGATGCTGCACAAGACATCTATGCAGCACAAGTGCATGAAGCAAAGGCAAGAGCTGAAATGAGTAAGGATGTTGCGTTTTTAAAACTCATAAAGTACTACTACGGTGTAGTGGTAAGTGAGTCTCTGCTCAAAACGCGAGAGAAAGCACAAAAAGCTCTAGAACTCCACTATGAAAATGCGAAAAAGCTAAAAGCACAGGGGCAAATTGCTAAGATAGAACTCTTAGATGCAGAGGTAAAACTTGATGCCGCTCGTATAGAAACAACTAAGGCAAAACATAAGTATGAGATAGCATCTTCAGCTTTGGCAACTGTAACAAAACTCCAAGATAAACCAGTCTCAAAACTCTTTGTCAACGAGAGTATGCAAGATGAAGAGTACTACAAAAGAGAAACACAAGAGAACTATGCTGGACTTAAAGTTTTTGATGCAAAAGAGTCACAAACAAAGTCTGCGATAAAACTCAAAGAAGCAACATGGTATCCAGAAGTAGCAGCTTTTGGAAACTACAATCTCTACAAGGATGATAGTCCTATGATGCAGACACTACCAACATGGTTTGCCGGTGTAGTAGTCAAGATAGACCTGCTTCAAAGAAAAGACAGAAGTGAAGATGTTCAGGCCGCAGAGCTTCTGAGTGCTAAAGTACGACACCTTAAAGCACAAGCCATAGAAGACTTACGACTCTTAGTTGAGAAGACTTACAAAGAGATGCTCTCAGACTATGAAGAGTTTAATGCTCTGGGCTCTTCGGTAGAACTCTCTCGTGAAAACTATAGACTCAGGGAGATAGCATTTAAAGAGGGACTCTCAACTTCAGTTGATCTTGTAGATGCACAGATGTTTCTACTCGGGGCAAAAACCAAGCGTTTAAACGCAGCCTACAACTTCGTACAAAAAGTTGCACAACTCTGCGTTTTAAGTGGCAATAGAGAACTTTTTTTTGAGATAGCAAACAGATCTGAGGAGATACAGTAATGAATAACAAAACAGTTTTAGCCATAGGTGCTCTAGCCTTAGCCTTTTTTGTTTGGGTCGGTTTTACTTTTTACTCGGCATACCAGCCAAAGCCTTTGGTACTTCAAGGAGAGATAGATGCACAGAGCTATAATATCTCCTCAAAACTCCCTGGTCGTATAGGTGAGATATTTGTCAAAAAAGGTGACTTTGTAGAGGTGGGTGATAGTGTCTTTAGTATTAACTCTCCAGAGGTTGAGGCGAAATTAGCTCAGGCAAAAGCAGCACAAGAGGGAGCCCAAGCACAAAAAAATGAGGCAAACAATGGTGCAAGAAAACAGCAGATCCAGGCAGCTCATGACCAGTGGCAAAAAGCTAAAGCTGCTGAAGCTCTTATGTACACAACTTACCAACGCATACAAAAACTCTACGATGAGGGTGTAATTTCGGAGCAAAAACGTGATGAAGTCTACACAAAGTACAAGGCTGCCAAGTACACATCAAATGTAGCTAAAGAGATGGCTGTGATGGTTAGAGAGGGAGCACGTATAGAGGTAAAAGATGCAGCAGATGCACAAGAGCGTGTTTATGCAGCGAAGGTTGATGAAGTCAGTGCTTATATAGATGAAACTATGGCTCACTCTTTTCATAAAGGAGAGGTATCACAGGTTCTTATCCACTCTGGAGAACTTGCACCCACTGGATTTCCTGTTGTGAGTATCATAGATATAGAGAATTCATGGGCGAAGTTTGCTGTTAGAGAGGACTATCTGAAGCTCTTTAGTAAGGGCAAAAAATTCCAAGCAAAAATTCCTGCACTTGGAGATAAATCCTATGAGTTTGAGGTTACTAACATAGCTGTTATGGGAGACTTTGCTACATGGAGAGCTACTGAGAGTGGAAAAGGTTTTGATATGAAGAGTTTTGAAGTAGAGCTTCGTCCAACACAAAAAATAGCAAACCTTCGTGTTGGTATGAGTGTTCTTTTAGAACTCAACTAGGACTTTTGATGTTTGAAGCCCTCTCTTTTGCCTTTTTTCGTGAGTTAAAAGAGATAGTTGCTTCATGGTATAAGCTTGCACTTATATCACTTCTACCATTCATTGCATGTGCACTCTTGGTGGGTATATTTTATCAAGGAGTGGCGTTTAAACTCCCTATAGTTGTAGTAGATCACGATAAGAGCCAACTTTCAAGAAAACTTCTTTTTAACATCAATGCTTCACCAACTTTAGATATAAAGTATAGAGTAAATAGTACAAAAGAGGCAATAAAACTTATAAAAAAGAGAGATGCTTATGCCCTAGTCGAGGTACCAAAAGATTTCCAAAGAGATGTCTTTTTACAAACGCAGCCTAAGGTCACAGCGATGCTCAATACGCAGTATATCCTTATCGGTAAGATTATCAAGTCTGCTCTTTTTAAAAGTGTGGCTACTTCTGCTGGGGAAGTGGAGTATGTGCAACAGCTTGTTGCAACACAAAATGGCGAAGCTAGTCTACATAAAATAAGTCCCATTAGACTTCAAGTTACTGCTTTTTTTAACACCTATAACAACTACTTTTTATTTCTTGTTTCGGCACTTCTTCCCTCAGTGTGGCAAATTTTTATTGTGATTATGACTATTATCAGTTTTGGAACACTTTTTAAAGCAAAAAAGGAAAAAGAGTTTTTTGCAGGGGAGTATATAGAGATGAAGATAGTAGGCAAATTACTTCCCTACACACTAATATATACTCTTCTTGGAATAGCTTTTATAGCCTATATCTATGGGACACAAGGATGGGCTTTTGAGGGCTCTTTTGCTGTACTATTTTTTGCTCTTTTTCTTACAGTTGTCGCCTATCAAGTGATAGCACTCTTTTTCTTCGTAACAGGTTTTGACTATGCCCGTTCACTCTCTTTAGGAGCAGTTTATACTGCCCCTGCATTTGCTTTTTTAGGTGTGACATTTCCAGTAAGTAGCATGAATGCCTTTGCAGCTTTTTGGCGAGATATGTTGCCAATATCCTACTATATGGAGTTGCAAATTTCTCAATCAAACTATGGTGCAGATATCTTTTTAGAGTTAGACAAACTTGGCAGTATCGCTCTTTTTATCCTGCTTATCATCCCAGTGTTTTTTATGTTTCGCAGAAGGCTGGCATCATGAGTTTTTTTGAAGTTTTTAAGGGTGAAGCAAAACTCATTTTCACTGATATAGCTATAGTGCTAACTATCATCGGTGGAGTGATACTCTACTCTTTTCTCTATCCACAACCCTATGCAAAAGAGAGTGTGAGTAAGCTAAGTGTAAGTGCAGTAGACCTTGATAAAAGTGAGCTCTCAAGAAGTCTACTGTATAAGTTAAACGCCACCCCTCAGATAGATATAGTCCGCCATGATATGAGTCTAAGAGATGCTCAAAAAGCACTTATAGAAGCGAAAATAAAAGCTATAGTAGTCATTCCAGCACATTTTAAACGCGACATTGCTTTAGGTGTGAGTCCTAGCATAGCTGTGGGTGCTGATAGTAGTTACTTTCTTATCTATGGAGCAGTTCTGGAGGGGGCTATGCATGCTGTTCTTACAGATGCAGCGAAGATAAAAGTAACAGAACTCCTCAAAGCCCAAGTGCCACTTGCCAAGGCAAAAGATGCCTTTACTCCATACTCACTTAACTCCATGAACCTTTTTAACAAAGATAACAGTTATGTAGAGTATGTAGTTCCAGCTGTTTTTATCATCATCTTACAACAGACACTTCTTATAGGTTTAGGTATACTTGGTGGTGGGATAAATGAGCGAAGAAAATTAGGCATAGAGGGTTACTACGACAAGGCAAAACCATATCAGCTTATACTCTCAAGGGTACTCATCTTCGGCACGATATTTTTCACACACATGCTATTTTATTTTGGTTTCTCTTATGAAATTTTTCACATAGTTCATGTAGCAAACATACTAGAGTTGCTAACGTTTGGAAGTATGTTTTTGTTAGCTGTTATCATGTTGGGTATATTTTTAGGTTCACTCTTTAGTTCACGCGAAATTGCTACACCCTTAGTACTTTTTAGTTCTTTACCTCTTGTTTTTGGTGCAGGTTTTATCTGGCCTGTTGAGGCTATGCCTGCGTTTATTTATTATCTCTCTTATCTCTCTCCATCCACACCAGCGATACAAGGATTTTTATCCCTTAACCAGATGGGAGCCTCTTTTTCAATGGTGAGAGAGGAGTATCTTATCTTAGCTCTTCAGGCTTTTGTCTATGGTTTTTTAGCTTGGTATTTAAATAGAAGAGCAGTATCATAATAGTATTAGCCTTTCTTAGATATAATTAATCATCAAAACTAACAAATAAAAAAAGAGTAGAAAATATGAACTATAGCGACAACTACAACCCAAGTCTCTCTGATACAAAAATCTTTAATGACATCGTTAAAGAGAAAGAATCAATAGGTTACTACAACCTATGTAATCAAGATACAAGTAGCTTTAAAAAGTATGCCAAAACTGTAAAACAGAAGCATATAGTTGTTATAGGCATCGGTGGAAGTACACTTGGTACTTATGCTATCTATAAGTTCTTAAAACACTCTAAAAAACTAGAGAAGAAACTCCACTTTCTTGAGACTACTGACCCTATCGACATCGAAGCAAAGTTAGATGCTATTGATCTTGAAGATACTCTGTTTATCATTATCTCTAAGTCTGGAACGACGGTTGAGACTATCTCTATCTTTAAGTACATTAACTCCCTTGTGAAGATAGACAGGTCCAACACTGTAGTTGTGACAGAGTTTGACTCGAAGCTTAACGCTTATGCACAGATTCATCAGATGCAGAGATTTGAGATTCCTAAGGATGTAGGCGGACGATTTTCTGTATTTTCTGCAGTTGGTCTGCTTCCTCTTGCTATAGTTGGGATAGATATAGATGATATCTTAGCAGGTGCCAGAAAGATGCATGACTCTTTTTTCTCTAAGGGAACTTCCTACTCTACACTTCTTAAAAAAGCTCGTTTCTTTGTGGAGTACAAGAACAAGTTTAATATCAATGTTCTCTTCTCTTACTCTTCGCGTTTAGAAGGGTTTAACAAGTGGTATATCCAACTCTGGGGTGAGTCTCTGGGAAAACTAGACATAAATAGTTCACACCAAGGTCT
>JALWTK010000093.1 GCA_027082875.1 Sulfurimonas sp.
TCTACTCCTTACAAAGTACACCAAAGAAAATATAAAAGATTCATTTGAAGAGTGTCTACTAGATTCTCTGCTCATAGGGGTAATAGATAAGTTTCAGATGCAACTTAGTGAAAAAAACCTACAACTAAAGATACAAAAGATAGAACCTGTGACAATGCAAGCAAACCCTGTTTTAATAGAGTCAATTTTCAGTAACATCATTGATAATGCCATAAAATACACACCAAAAGATAAAAAAATATCTCTCTGGCTTTATAGAGATTCTCAAATTCATTTTGTGGTAAAAGATGAGGGTGTAGGGATAGAGAAAGAGCATTTAGCAAAGATAACTGAAAGATTTTATAGAGTTGATAGCTCACGTAATAAAAAAATCAATGGATTTGGATTGGGGCTTAGTATTGTCAAAAATAGTGTTTTGATGCATGAGGGTAGTTTGGATATTCAATCTGTAGAGGATAAAGAGACAACTGTTACGATACTTTTATAAATGTTAAATTTTCATTCTTATTTCATCTAATAACTCTATAATAATAGAAACAGTTTCAATAGGAAAAAATTATGTTAAAAAAGATAGTAACTTTCTCACTCTTCGCGTTTACTCTTCAAGCAGATATGAACAGTTTTTATAAAGATGCGGTGCAGACTCTGCAGTATGAAAAGAGTTACAATCTTTATGAAACAGCAAATCAAACTTCTCAAAGTAGTGTTACATACTCAAAGTATGCTAACTTTAGTCTGGATGCTACTTTTTCAAACACCCATGCAAAACTCCTGCCAACGACTGCAGGGAACTTTAATACTACTGATATATCTGTGAGTGATTCTATAGATATTTTTGGAAAAAATAACTATAAAATAGAGTCTTTACGTTTAGATAAAAAAGCGACAAAAGCACAACTTGATGTAAAAAAAGAGCAACTTTTTATAGCTTTACTCAACCTAGTGAGTCTTTACAATCAGACTTCACAAGAGTTACAACTCCATCAAAACCTATTTACAGAGCAAGAAGCCATCTATAAAAAACTCAAACTCTTAGGCGAACATGGAGATATGACGAAGCTTGATGTATTACGATTTAAAAACACACTCACAACACTCAAAACAAAAATAATTTCTCAAAAACAAGCACTTGTGAAGATGAAAAAGCAATTACATCTTTATGCTCCTCATGTTGCTATACCAACACTTGCTAGCACAAAACTACTCTTTTCAAAAGAAGATTTTATAGCTCACAATCCACAAGCAACACTAAACACTCTTAATACACAAAAAAAAGTAGCACAAGCAAATGGAATGAATAATAGTTACTACCCAACACTTGATGCAGGAGTAGCTTACCAAAAACTAGGTGATCCGACAGGGTATGGAGATAACTACTCCATTGGAGTTGCTTTGCATATGCCGCTAAATGGAGGAAACTTCAAAGAAGCAGAGGCACTTAAAGTATCAGCATTAAGCTTACAAGCACAAAGTATTACTTATAAAATTCAAAGAGAAAATGAGTATACCCAGGACAAAGAATCTTTTGAGAATGCCTCTAAACAGTTAGCTATCTTAGAAAAATCACTCAGTGATTATAAAGAGAGTGCGGCAACTATAAAAACTGCTTATCTCAAACAGTATGTAGATTTCAACACCTATTTACAAGTGCTAAAACAAGCTCTTGATGTTAAAAAACAGATTATTGCCTTAAGTGCACAAAAAGTAAAAGAGGCGACAATTATAAATGCCATCGCTTCAGGAAAGGTTTATGAGTAAAAAGATACTCCATTGTGAGAATATTTCGAAAATATTTAATGCAGGAGAGGCAGAAGTAAAGGCACTACAAGGGGTAACTCTTGATATGTATGAAAATGAACTCCTTATGTTAGTTGGTCCCTCTGGATGTGGAAAAACTACCTTTGTTTCAGTTTTAAGTACACTTTTGAGTTTTGAAGAGGGGTATTGTGAAGTTTTAGGTGAAGATATAACGAAGATGAGTGATGAAGAAAAGACAGCCTTTCGAGGGGAAAATATTGGCTTTGTTTTCCAATCTTTTAACCTCTTGCCATCGCTTAGTAGCATAGACAATGTAGCACTTCCTCTTACCATAGCAGGAGTGAGTAGAGAGAAAGCACACAAACAGGCAAAAGAGATGTTAGACGCCGTAAACCTAGCCGACAAAGCAGATAGTAAACCAAGTAGGCTAAGTGGTGGGCAACAACAGCGTGTAGCCATAGCAAGAGCCTTAGTGCATCAACCAAAACTTATCATCTGCGATGAGCCAACAAGTAGCCTAGACCATCAATCTGGGCAAGTTGTGATGCAACTCCTCAAAAAAATTACCAAAGAAAAAGGGGTCTCTATGATAGTGGTAACACATGACAATAGAATTTATGAGTATGCTGATAGAATTGCCACTATGGAAGATGGAAAGATACTAAAAGTGGATAGCTACTTATAAACAAAAACCCTGTATAATAGATACATTATAATTTATAGGACTTTATCAATATGAACAAACTCACACTTGAAACACTTGAGAGATGGCTATGGGATAGTGCTGATTTAATGAGAGGGCATATTGATAGTTCTGATTTTAAAAACTACATCTTTGGCTTACTCTTTCTTAAACGTGCTAATGACCAGTTTGTTGAAGAAGCAAATATTGCCGTTACTGATGACGGTGTAAGTTTAGAAGAAGCACTTCTTGATGAAGATTATCATCAATTTTTTATCCCACATGAAGCTTATTGGAGTGAACTTACTAAAAAAACTGAGAACATTGGTCAAGCTCTTGATAAAGCTTTTTCGCTTATAGAAGAGCATAACCCTCAACTTGAAGGTGTGATGACTGCTGTTCATTTTGGAGATACCGAGAAACTTCCTGATAGCTTACTACAAAGACTACTGCAACACTTCAACAAATACTCTCTTGCTAATGAACACTTAGATAATCCAGATATTCTTGGAAGTGCCTATGAGTACCTTATCCGTGAGTTCGCCGATGATGGTGGCAAAAAAGGTGGAGAGTTCTACACGCCAAAAGAGGTAGTGAAGCTTGTAGTAAACCTTATCAAACCACAAGCAGGAAATAGTGTCTATGACCCTACTTGTGGAAGTGGTGGTATGCTCATTCAAAGTGCCAACTACATTAAAGCTAATGGTGGCGTTGTTGGTAAGTTTGTAGATGCTTCGCTTTATGGTCAAGAGAAGAACCTTAGCACTTGGGCTATTTGTAAGATAAATATGATTGTTCATAACTTCAAAGATAGTGACATACGAAAAGGCGATACTCTCTCAAGTCCGAAGCACTTAGAAAATGGTGAGCTTATGACTTACGATAGAGTCATAGCAAATCCACCATTTAGTTTAAAGAAGTGGTGGGCAAGTGCTGAGGTAGACATAAAGCAAGATGAAAAAGGCAAAGAGATAGCACCAAAATATAACTCTGTTGTAAGTGATGAGTATGAAAGATTTAAGTATGGCATACCACCCCGAGGTTATGGAGACTTGGCGTTTGTTCAGCATATGGTAAGTGTTCTTAAAAATGATGGTCGTATGGGTGTAGTACTCCCTCATGGTATACTATTTCGTGGTGGAACAGAGGGGAAAATAAGAAAAGGATTACTTGAAGATGACATTATAGAAGCCATCGTTGGACTTCCTGAAAAGCTGTTTTATAACACGGGTATTCCTGCTTCAATCATAATCATAAACAAGAGTAAATCTAAAAACCTAAAAAACAGAGTTGTGTTTATAGATGCTTCAAGCGAATACAAAGATGGTAAGAACCAAAATACTCTGACCCACGAGAACATAAGCAAAATTGTAAATGCCTACAACCAAGGGGCTGGGACTTTAGTCCCACAAGAAGATAGCAAAGTTAAAAATTGGACTAAAGTCCAAGCCCCAAGTATAGACAAGTTTATGAGAGTTGTTGATATGAGTGAGATAAAAGAGAACGATTACAACTTAAATATTTCACGATACATTGATACAAGTGATGAAGAGATTATCATTGACATTAAAGCTACTATGGAAGATATAAGTGAGTTAGAACTTAAAGAGCAAGAGATAGATAATAAGCTGAATGGTTATTTGAAAAGTTTGGGGTTTTAAGATGTATGATAAATCTGTAAAACTTAATGAGTGGAATGAAGTTAAACAAATTACTCAAAAAATTGATAAAAAAGTGTACTTTAAAGAGAGAGATATTTTTTGGCTAAAAATTGGTGAAAATATTGGTTTTGAGCAAAATGGAAAAGGTAATAAGTTTCAAAGACCTGTTTTAGTAGTTAAAAGATATACAAATGATATGTTTCTAGGTATTCCACTCTCTACAACTTTAAGAGAGGGAAATTTTTATTTTCAGTTTACATTTTTAGAAAATAAAATAAGCACAGCATTACTTGTACAACATAAACTTTTTAGTTCTAAAAGATTTATTAAAAAAATTGGTAAAATAGATAAAGATGATTTTAAATGTTTAAAAAAGAAGTTACATAATTTAATATTTGAAGAAGATTTTTGCCCTTCCAAAGAAGGGACGATCCCGAAGGAAAATTGTAAAGACATTATAGCAGAAAATAATGTAAAAGTAAAGAATGTGAAATTAACCCCACCTAAAAAAGATGGGTCGTCCCGAAGGAATATAGAACACAATTATAATCAAAATAGTTTTAAAAGTAAAGAGTTGAAAAATGATTAAGGTGCGAGAGGGGTATAAAAATAGTGAGGTTGGGGTTATTCCTGTTGAGTGGGAGGTTGTAAGTCTTGGGGATGTAAGTAAAATTACTATGGGACAATCTCCAAAATCAGATACTTATAATACTGATAATATTGGTATACCATTGATACAAGGTAATGCTGATTGTAAAAATAGAAAAACCATACCACGAACATATACAACTGAACTAACCAAAGAGTGTTTTGTTGGCGATATTATTATGACTGTTCGGGCACCAGTTGGTGCTATATCAAAGTCATTACATAATGCTTGTATTGGTAGGGGTGTTTGTTCAATAAAATCAAAAGAAGATAATGAATATATTTATCATTACTTGGTTAATTATGAAGATAAATGGGATAAATTATCACAGGGTTCAACTTTTACGGCAGTAAGTGGAAGTGATATAAAAAATATTAAAATCCCACACCCACCACTAAAAGAACAAGAGAAAATAGCTGATATTTTATCAACTGCTGATGAGAAGATAGATGCTACCCAGGGACTAATCCAAAAAGCCGAAACTCTTAAAAAGGGGCTACTCCAAAAGCTACTAAGTGAAGGTATAGGACATAGTGAGTTTAAGGATAGTGAGTTTGGGAAGATACCTGCGAGTTGGGAGGTTGTGAAGCTTGGCGAGATTGGAAACTTAGAAGGTGGGTTTGCCTTTAAGTCAAAAGAATATACTGATGATAATTTAGACTATCAAGTTATTAGAATGAGCAATATAAACTCCAAA
>JALWTK010000094.1 GCA_027082875.1 Sulfurimonas sp.
AATTTGTTATGAAGTAACTATACAATGAAGAATTTTAAATGTAGCTAAAAGTGCTTTGTTTTATGGAGAAATTGAGTAATTGTAACAATTAAAAGTCTATTTTTGAAGGTATTGATAACGAATATTAAGTAGTACTGATGGGGTAAATAGTTCACCCCATCAAAGAGAAAAAGATTAAAGTCCTAAGTAAGACTTAATCTCTTCTACACGATCTAGTTTTTCCCATGTAAAGCCATCTTCTTCACGACCAAAGTGCCCATAAGCAGCAGTTTGCCTATAGATAGGACGGAGTAAGTCTAGTGACTTAATGATTCCAGCAGGAGAGAGGTCAAAAAGCTCTTCAACACAAGCTTCTATTTTTTCCTCTTCTACTTTACCTGTTCCATGAGTATCTACCATTATAGATACAGGCTGAACAACACCAATAGCATATGCTACTTGTATAGTCGCCTTATCACATGCACCAGAAGCTACAAGATTTTTTGCAACATGACGAGCAGCATAAGCTGCTGAGCGGTCAACCTTAGTAGGGTCTTTCCCACTAAATGCACCACCACCGTGAGGGCAGCTTCCACCGTATGTATCAACTATAATCTTACGACCAGTAAGACCAGCATCACCTTGCGGTCCACCGATTACAAATTTTCCAGTTGGGTTGATATGAAAAATAGTCTCATCACTCATCATCTCAGCAGGAATTACATGCTTGATAACTTCTTCTATCATATCTTTTTGAATCTGCTCATGAGCTATTCCATCATGATGCTGTGTTGAGATAACAACAGTATCTACTGAAACTGGCTTATCATCTAGATACTTCACACTTATCTGTGCTTTACCATCAGGACGTAAGTAAGGAACGATCCCTTCTTTACGTACAAACGCGAGTCTTTGTGTAAGGCGGTGTGCTAAGTGAATAGGAAGAGGCATAAGTACATCTGTCTCACGACAAGCATACCCAAACATCAAACCTTGATCACCAGCACCTATTTCACCATCAGCTTGGTCAACACCTTGATTAATATCAGGTGACTGCTCACCGATTCCATTTAGAACTGCTGCTGCTCTATGGTCAAAACCATAAGTAGCATCTGTATATCCAATCTCTTGGATAACTTTTCTTGCAATTTCTTGCATTGGGGCATATGCCGTTGTTTTGAGTTCGCCTGCAATTACACAAAAACCATTAGACACAAGTGTCTCACAAGCAACACGTGCTTGTGGGTCTTTTTCAATAATATAATCCAGAATTGCATCACTGATCTGATCTGCCATCTTATCAGGGTGCCCTTCTGTTACAGACTCAGAAGTAAATATATACTCTTTTGTCATCGATTTTTTCCTTATTGAAATATAAGTTCTAGTCTTATAAATCAAGGGAATTATATCTGATAGTTTATTAGCCTAGGATTTAAAATATTATAACTTTGAAAGTTTATGAATTATTTCATTATACTGATGAAGTAATTCTTCTATCAATGCAATATCGAAAGTACCAACAGCTTCTTTGAGCTTTGAAGCATACTTATCTAAGATAGCAACATCATATTTACTTGCGATACCTGCTAGTGCATCTGCTAGTTCTTGAATATCTGTCATACTATTACTCTCTTTTGCAAGAAGATAAAGAGTCTCTACATCATTTGTTAAGAGTTCCATAATATAGGCTAGGTTGATTTTTGCTTTTTCACTTAAATCCATCTGATGTCCATCACTTTTTTCTTGGGAGTGTTGTTCAAATTTTTCATATTCTAAGAATTTACTCAACTCAAGAAAGAGCTCATAACGAAGCACTGGTTTTCTTAAAAACCCATCAAAATTCTTACGTTTTTGAATCTCACTTTCATCCTGCATGACAGAAGCTGTCAGTGCAACGATAGGAACATCTGATACTTCTTTTATCTTCTGTGCAGCTTCATAACCATTCATCTTTGGCATTCTAATATCCATCAGGATTAGATCAGGTTGCTCTTTTTCAAAAAGTTCAATGGCTTCTAAACCATCTTTGGCGGTAATGATTTCTAAAGCAGTCTCTTCAAAGTTTTTGAGAATAAGTTCTCTATTATTTTTAATATCATCAACAACTAATATTTTTGCTTTTTGAAACACTATCTCTTTTATATCCTGTTTTAACTCGCCCTGCACTCTTTTCTCTTCTACTATAGAAGAGATGTCAATACTGTAAAGCTTAATCCTAAAAGTAGTGCCTTTATTCTTTTGACTCTCAGCAAATATCTCACCATCCATCATACTCGCTAAACGTTTTGAAATAGCGAGTCCTAGACCAGTACCACCATACTCTTTATTATCCTGTCCATCAGTCTGCTCAAAAGCATTAAAAATACGTTCAAGTTGACTCTTCTCTATCCCTATCCCTGTATCGCTTACAGAGATTTCCAAATCTAACTTTGAGAGATGCTCATCAATGTTAAAAGCCTTTATCTCTAGTTTGATATGACCACTTTTTGTAAATTTAACAGAGTTACCAATAAGATTAAGAAGTATTTGTCGCACTCGAACCTCATCAATAAGCAAACTCTTTGGAATATTTTCATCAACTTTTACTATAAGATCGAGTCCTTTTTTTCTTACACTCATACTAAATACAGAAGCAATTTCATTACTTAAATTGACAAGATTTGTGGGAACTCTATTTATAAGAAGTTTTCCAGCTTCTATCTTTGAAAGGTCCAAGATATCATTTATAAGCATAAGCAGAGAAGAACTAGCAGACTGGATAGTTTTCACATAAGACTTGAGTCGTGTCTCTTTTAACTGCTCATCAAGCAGTTCCGTAAAACCTATAATTGCATTCATAGGTGTACGTATCTCATGACTCATATTTGCCAAAAATTCGGACTTTGCACGATTTGCCAAATCTGCTTTTTCTTTTGCATCTTGCAGCTCTTCTGTTCTTTGAAAAAGTTGATTTTCTACTATTTTTCTCTCTTTTATCTCATAAGAAAGTTTTCTATTCCAGTATAATGTTCCCAATATAAGAAAAACAAGAACACTCCCTAATTGATAAAAAAGTGTATAGTCCCGACTCTTTTTCACTTGAATATGGATCCATCTATTTTTTATCTCTCTATGCTCTTTATCTGAAATTGAGTCAATCGCTTTGTTTAAGATACCTAAAAGAACTGTTTCACTGTTTTGCAAAAGTATTTTATGATTAAAATTATATTTGACTACACCAGAGATTTTCAAAAGATTGGGATAGTATGTTCCTACATAGTGCATACCTATTGCCATATGCCCTAAAAAAGCATCTGCCTTCGATTCATTCACTAAATCCAAAGCTTCAAAAACTGTTGAAGTTGCTATTATATGTATTTTAGGATGTTGCTCTTTAAGATAATTATAACTCGTCCAGTACTTTGGAACAGCAATAGTTTTCCCATCTAGCTCTGATATATCATCTATAAAAGGGTGCTTATTTTTTGTTATGAGAACAAAAGGAAAGTTAGCATATGTCTTGGTTGTAAGCCCAAGTTGTGTCTCGTAATCACTCTCTCCAATTCCAGGGACTATATCTATCTCTTTTGCTTTAAATTTTTTTATAACTTCTGGCCATGATTTTGAAGAAATATAGCGAAATTGTAAACCTGTCTTTTTACTAATAAGATCTAAGTAGTCTCGCATAATGCCAACCATAGTCCCATTTTTAATGATAGACATTGGTTTCCAGTTAATCTCACTATATGTAATAACAGGATGCTTTTTCATCCATGTTTTTTCTGTAGAGGAGAGAGAAATAGGTGCACTAAAAAGTGCACTACTAAAGAGTAAGAGAAGAAGAAAAAGCTTAAAGCTTTGAGATACTAATAAATTCATCAATGTTATCTTCAAAAAGTTTTACTAAAAGAGGATCAAACTGTGTACCACTATGTTCACTAATGTATTTCACAGCTTCACTCACACTCCAAGCATCCTTGTAAACTCTCTTATGTGTCAAAGCATCAAAGACATCTGCGAGAGCTACTATGCGAGCATATATATGTATATCTTCACCCTTTAGTCCTCGAGGATATCCTTTTCCATTCCATTTTTCATGGTGTTCATAAGCTATTATATCGGCAGCTTTCATGAGCTTTCTATTAGGAATTTTAAGATACTTATGTGCCTTGGCAGGATGTGTTTTCATAACCTCAAATTCTTCTTCCGTTAAGGCACCTTTTTTATGAAGTATATGTTCAGGAATCGCCATTTTTCCTATGTCATGCATTGGTGCAGCATCGTAGATGATGTTTGCATCCTCTTCACTCACAGAAGGATGATAATGTGCTAGTAGTCTTGAGTATTCTGATACTCTTCTTATGTGTTGTCCTGTTTCATCTGAAACAGATTCTATAAGTTCGGTTAAAACAAAAATCATCTCTTTTTGGTTCTCTTCGAGTTCACTCAGTATACGTTTTTGTTGGAGATCCATTTTCGTTTGTAGAGAAATATTATGTTCTTTGAGAAGCTCTTTTGCCTTATAGAGTTCAAGATGAGTTTTTACCCGTGCTAAGAGTTCATCAGCATGAAAAGGCTTCGTAATATAATCTACACCACCTACTTCAAAGCCTCTTGTCATCGAGTCAGAGTCTGCCTTAGCAGTTAAAAAGATAACTGGAATATCTTGAAGTACAGGATTTTCTTTCATCCGAGTACAGACTTCATATCCATCTATACCAGGCATCATAATATCTAGGAGTACAATATCGAAACTACTTTTTTGCAGAAGCTCAAGAGCGCTTTCCCCATTTTTAGCAAAAGAGAAGTTATAATTTTCCTCTTTTAAAATATTCATAGCTACTTGGATATTATCCGTTACATCATCAACTATCAGTACATTGTAAGAAAGTTCCATACATCATCTCCCAATTATTCTCGTTACATTCTATCACAATTTTCCTAATAATTAAAACTTCCTTTAACAAATATTTATCAGAGTATCTACACCCTCTATTAATAATATTTCGTTACACTTTCAGCATATAAAAAATAAGGATATATATTATGTTAGTAACAAAACAAGCTCCAGACTTTACAGCAACTACAGTTTTAGCAGATGGTTCAATCGTTGAAGATTTCAAATTATCAGAGAATTTTGGTGAAAAAGGTACCGTACTTTTCTTTTACCCACTAGACTTCACATTTGTTTGTCCATCAGAAATCATTGCATTCTCTCACAAAGTGGCAGAGTTCAAAGAGCGTGGTGTGAATGTTATCGGTGTATCTGTTGATAGTCAATTTTCTCACTTCGCATGGAGAGAGACAGCAGTTGAAAATGGTGGAATCGGACGTGTAAATATGCCTCTTGTAGCTGACCTTACTAAAGAGATTTCAAAAGCATACGATGTTCTTTTAGATGGTGGTGTTGCACTACGTGGTTCATTCTTAATAGATGCAGATGGTACTATCCGTCATGCAGTTATCAA
>JALWTK010000095.1 GCA_027082875.1 Sulfurimonas sp.
CTTATAAAGCTGATGAAGTAGAAAAAGTAACGGACATCTTAGATGTATGGTTTGACTCAGGTTCTACATGGAACTCCGTGCTCAAGTCTCGTAACTACGACGCTGGTGAGTATGAGGCTGATCTCTATGTAGAGGGATCAGATCAGCACCGTGGTTGGTTCCAGTCTTCACTCTTCCTCTCATGTGCAGTTGAGCACAAAGCTCCTTACAAGGGTGTCTTAACGCATGGCTTCACAGTGGATGACAAGGGCGAGAAGATGTCTAAGTCTAAGGGTAATGTTATCGCTCCTGAGAAAGTACTCAAAGAGTATGGAAGTGAGATACTTCGCCTCTGGGTAGCGTCATCAGATTATCAAGGTGATCTTAAGATCTCTCAGGGCATCTTAAAGCAAATAAGTGAGAACTACCGTAAACTAAGAAACACTTTTAGAATTATGCTTGCAAACATCAACGACCTTGAAACACTTACACCTTACGAAGAGATGGGTGCACTTGATAAGTGGATTTTAAATGTAGCTACAGAAGTTTTAGGTGATGTACATAAATCATTCTCTGAGTATGACTTTGTAAATGGTATGAACAGACTCAACAACTTCATCGCAAATGAGTTAAGCGGTATGTATATCGATATGACAAAAGATAATCTTTACTGTAATGCCAAAGATTCAAACCGTCGTCGTGCTTCACAGTCTGCAATGGCTGAGATAACAAGAACACTTCTTCTTATCATGGCTCCAGTACTCACATATACTACTGATGAGATTATTGGGCATGCTCCAAAAGTCATCAAAGGTGATGCTGAGTCTATCTTCGACCTAGTGTATACTCCACTCACTGCTGGTGAGAGTGCATTTGATGCTGAGTACATGTCCAAAGCTCGTGAGGGTTTCGGTTCTGTTGTTGATGGACTTAAAAAAGAGAAAGTTATCAAAAGCACTCTTGAGTTAGTTATCTACACAGAATCTAAAGTAGCACTTGATATGCAAGCGACTGATGCTGAAGATTGGTTTGTTGTCTCCGGTGTACTTGAGGATAAACCAGAAGAAGAAATTCTTGGAAGCTTCAAAGTAGATGAAGATACCTTTACTATAACAAAAGCGACTGCACACAAATGTCCTAGATGTTGGAAGTTCCAAGCAGAGAAAGAAGAGTGTACATGTACACGATGTGCGGAAGTAGTTAGTGCCTAACTTCTCAGAACCTGTCTCTTTTACTTTTATTGCCTTTTCTATAGCTCTTATCTTTGTAGCTGTAGGGGTCGGAATCTTTCTCGTAAAGCGATTTAAGTAGCTCTTAATTGATAATGAAGTTATAATTAGCTTTAATATCACAAAGGAGTGTAGCAATGAAATCTCAACTAGACAGTTACATAGAAGACTTTGAAAATAATAATAAAAGAAATATTTTACTCAACCCTCTTTACCGTATAAAACTCACTCATATTTTAGCAAGTATTGTTTTAACTCTAAGTGCTCTCTTTTTTACAGACAATATTATCGCCATGATTATCCAAATCACAAGTGCCATTATTATTATTTTTCATGATATGGATGATAAATACCTCAAAGAATCCCTCGCATCAAAGATAAAAGACCTTCAAGAGAGTGAACTCCATTTAGAAGAGAGAATCAAGGCTGGGTTAAAAGAGAACAATGAAATAACCAGAGAGATTTTAGAACTCAAATATGCTCTAGATGAGCACACTATTATTGCTAAAACAGATGCTTATGGAAGTATCACTTATGTAAATGATAAATTTGTCGCAGTAAGTGGTTACTCAAAAGAGGAACTTATAGGTCATGATCATAGCATGCTAAACTCAGGACTCCATGATGAAAAATTTTGGAGTGATATGTATAAAACTGTTCAAGCAAACAGAGCATGGAATGCACAGATACGTAACAGAAGAAAAGATGGTTCTTTTTATTGGGTAGACTCTACTATTATTGCCTTACATGATTCTAAACATAAAATAAAAGGCTATATTGCAGTTCGTACAGACATTACAAAACAGAAAGAAGAAGCAGAGGAGCTGATAAAAGCCCAAGAATTAGCAGAAGAGAGTACAAAAGCAAAGTCAGAATTTCTCGCAAGTATGTCTCATGAAATCCGTACTCCACTGAATGCTATTTTAGGTTTTGTAACACTACTCAAAAAAGAGATACAAGGACCAAAAGCACAAGAGTATTTAGGGATTATAGACATGAGTGGTAAATCACTTCTTACTATTATTAATGATATTTTAGATTTTTCAAAGATGCAGAGTGGTCAGTTTGTGATAGATACCTATGAGATAGAACCTTTAGATGAGTTTAACAAAGCAGTAATGCTTTTTAGTTCTAAAGCTTATGAAAAACACCTGAACTATATCACTTACATAGATCCAAATATCCCATCGAAAATAAAAGTTGATGGGATAAGAATTAATCAAATTTTATCAAATTTATTAAGTAATGCTATCAAATTTACACCTCTTTATGGTCAAGTAAGAGTTGATGTCTATTGTGAAGATGCAAATCTTACTATCAGTGTGCAAGATACAGGTATTGGTATCACTCCTGAGCAGCAAAAGAACTTATTTGAGTCCTTTACTCAAGCAGATAGCTCCACTACTAGAAAATATGGTGGTACAGGTTTAGGCTTAACGATATCAAAAATGCTAGCAAAACTAATGAAGGGAGAGCTTAGAGTTGAAAGTGAACAAGGTGTAGGTTCAACCTTCACACTCAAACTCCCAATAGAGATTTTAGATGATAAATCTGTTAGTCTTGTAAATACAGAGGTTATTTCTAAGCTTCGTTTTGCAATTTTAAATACATCTCATGAGTTTCAAGATAGTATGAATATGATCGTAACTTATCTCAAAAGTTTTGGGGTTACTTCAATCACGGAACTTAACTCCTATCAGAAAGATGGCTATGATGTACTCTTTTTTGCTCCTGATGAGGAGTATAATCTTGCTATCATAGAAGCAGGTATTCCAGCTGTTGCAGCACTTCGTTCTAGTAATATTAAGCTTGCAGATTTTACCTATATTGCTCCTTTATATGCTCCATTTACCGTACAAACTATCATAGAAGCTGTGACAGATACCGGTGTAAATGTAAAGCAGTCTGAAACTCAAACTGTAGTAGATGAGGATGAAGAGCTTGAGTTTAAAGGCCATGTTTTAATCGCAGAAGATAATAAAACAAATCAGATGCTTATAAAACTACTTATGATGGATTATGGAATTACATTTAAAATCGCTAACGATGGAGTGGAAGCCGTTGAGCTTTTTCAAAAAGAACATTTTGACCTAGTTCTTATGGATGAGAATATGCCAAATATGAACGGTATAGAAGCTGTCCAACAGATACGAGCATATGAAGAGGAAAACAAACTTCTCTTAACTCCTATAGTTGCACTTACTGCCAATGCCCTACAAAGTGATAGAGAAAGATTTTTAGAAGCTGGTATGGATGGTTTTGTAGCAAAACCTATAGATAATACACTCTTAGAACAAGAACTTGGTAAATATCTTACAAAGGTTAATCTAACTTCAAAGTAGATTGTGTTACATTCTATGATATAAATAAAAAGGAACTTTTATGGGCTTATCTTCAAAAACGATCGCACTAGTCAAGTCTACGGCAAGCGACATAGAGCAGAATGCAGAAGCTATAACTATACGTATGTACGAAGTACTTTTTAACAATTACCCTGAAACTAAGTTTATTTTTGGAAATGCAGCTTCAGATCAACATAAAAAACTCGCCGCACTTATCTCTAACTATGCCGCAAATATTGATAATTTAATAGTGTTCTCTGATGCAGTTGAAAAAATGGCCACGGCCCATGTAAATGTAGATGTACAACCTCAGCACTATCCAATGGTTGGTAATTCTATACTTATGGCTATTAAAGATGTACTCGGAGATGTTGCAAGTGATGAAGTTCTTCAAGCATGGAGAGAAGCTTACTTTTTCTTAGCTGATATACTCATTGCTAGAGAAAAAGAGCTTTACTCCCAAAAGTAAAGCTCTACTCTTTAAAATGAAAGTGTACTTCTAAATCTGACATAAAGAGTAAGACCGGAACGATAATAAGAGAAGCTACTACAGCTGCTACTGTTCCAAAGATCAAAGAGACTCCCAGCCCACCAAATACTGCATCTTTTGCAAGTAATGTAGAAGCTAGCATAATAGCTACCGCGGTAAGAAAAATTGGTTTTGACCTTGTTGCTGTTGCATGTGCTATAGCCTCTGCCTTTGGCATTTTCTTCTCTTGCATTAAAGATTTTGTAAAATCTATTAAAAGTAAAGAGTTCCGTGAACTAATTCCAATAAGAGCGATAAAACCAATCAAAGATGTTGCAGTCAGGAAAAAAGTATCTACTGTGAATAAGTCCATAATGTAATGCCCAAATATAACACCGATAATTGAGAGAAAAGAACCTAAGAGAATGATACCACTCAGTGTATAACTTTTATAATAAATAACCATCAAGAGAAAGATAAGTACAAGTGCAGCTATAAAAGCACCCCCAAGATCAATAAAGGTATCTATAGTAACCTTCATCTCTCCATCCCAGACAAGATTATAAACTTCATTACTCTTTTTATCTTTTATTTTGAGATTAAAAAGTCCTACTTTTTCTATATCATACTCTTTACTAAATTCTTTGATGATCATCTTTCTTGCTGCAATCAATGGATAGACTTGAGACACCATATCTGTTTCTGCTAAAACATTTGTCATATGATGTAAATCTTTTGTCATAATCATTGGATTTGACTTGACAGCTTCTATAGTAACTAACTCAGTGATAGGTATCATATAGCCTTTTTTATTCATCAGTTTTAAAGATGCCAATTTCACTTCTATGGCATCAAGATCTTTTTTTGTAAATCTTTTTGAATCTTGAGAGAGTGAAAGATAAATAGGCACCTGGTCATTATACTTATCAGAATTTTTTACAGCTATTTGCATACCTTCAAATGAAAGGTACAAAATATCGTTAAGCTGTTTCATACTCACACCTGATTTTGCTACTTTTGTACTATTTACCTTAAGCTCATAGCTTTTATAAATTGTATCTTCCATCACATCTATGTCTACTAAACCTTTAGTTTTTTGGAATATCTTCTCTACTTTTGTAGCAACTTTTCGGATACCTTGACTACTATTTCCATATACTTCCATCACAATAGCTGCTAATGTTGGAGGACCTGCTGGTGGTTCAACAAAGGAGATCTTTGTTTGAGGGTAGAGCTTCTCACAATTAGCCTGAATAACCGGTCGAAGTCTTTGGGTCATAAGATATGATGGCTCTTTTCTATGATGTTTTTTTGTAATATTGACGACTATTTCTGCTACATTTT
>JALWTK010000096.1 GCA_027082875.1 Sulfurimonas sp.
CACCTATATCGATGATAAAGTCTGCATTTTCTATAGTCTCTTTGTCATGCTCAACCACGATGACACTATTTCCTTTCTCTTGAAGAGAACGGAGTGTTCTTATAAGCTTGAGAGTATCGCGTTCATGAAGTCCTATGCTTGGCTCATCTAGCACATATAAAACGCCAGTAAGCCCAGAACCAATTTGCGAAGCTATACGTATACGCTGTGCCTCACCACCAGAAATAGTACGAGCATCACGTCCAAGAGTAATGTAGCCTAAACCAACATCAAATAGGAAGTATAAACGCTCACGAATTTCATTTAAAATAGGTGCAGAAATTTGAACATCTTGCTCACTCATATACTTAAAATGCTTTTCATTTGCAAACCACTCATAACTCTTAGCTATTGGCATATCGAGCAAGTCAGCTATGCCTTTATCCCCTACTCTAACAGCTAAACTCTCGCGTTTAAGACGGTGTGAATCACAGATATTACACACTTTTTCACTCATATAATCTTGAAGTTCTTTCTCATCCTTAAACATATCGTAAGCTATACGGATGATTCCAGGGAAGAGACGTTTGACTTCATGCTTTTTCCAAAGAAAGGTCACTTCATCTATATTTCCATGAAGTATTGCTTTTTTCTGATGCTCTTCTAGTTCTGAGTATGGTACTGTTATATCTATTTTATTATGTGCACAAAAGCCCTTTAAAAAGGTAAAGTAGTAACCCTTGTTAAAACCATAAACAATTTTTACAGCACCTTTTTCTATACTCAAGTCTTGGTCTATTATCTTCTCTTGATCAAGTGCATACCGTAGCCCTAAACCATCACACTCAGGACAAGCACCCTTAGGGGAGTTAAAAGAGAATGAGAGTGGTTCAAGGGGATCAAAACTTATCTTACAGTCAAAACAAGCATTATGCTCTGAGTAGTGCATACTTGCCTTACAGTCAAGTTCTTCATGGTTAAGTATCTCTATCTCAAGCTCTCCATAAGACTCTTTAAGTGCTTTTTCCACATCGGCTGCTATACGCTCTTTATTTTCAGGCTTGACAACAACGCGGTCTACTACGACCTTTATCGTATGTTTTTTTGTCTTAGAGAGTTCTATCTCCTCATCTAAACGCACCATCACACCATCTATCATGGCACGGACATAACCTTTATGTACTAAAGACTCTAGCATATCTGCATAAGAGCCTTTTTTCTCTCGAACAAGTGGGGCAAGAAGAACTAACTTAGCGTTTTGTGGAAGTTTATGTACCTCGGCAATGATATCTGCTGCTGACATCTGCGAGATAACCTTATGGCACTTATGACAGTGCTGTACCCCAACACGAGCATAAAGAAGTCTAAAATAGTCATATATCTCTGTAATTGTTCCAACAGTTGAACGTGGGTTTTTTGATGTAGTCTTCTGATCAATGGCAATAGCAGGAGTAAGCCCTTCTATCTTGTCGACGTCAGGTTTACCCACACGATCTAAGAACTGTCTTGCATAGCTTGAGAGTGACTCCATATAACGACGTTGTCCCTCAGCATAGAGTGTATCAAACGCTAGTGTAGACTTCCCGCTTCCACTTATCCCAGTCATGACCACAAGCTCATTTTTTGGTATAGTTAAATTTATATTTTTTAAGTTATTCTCTTTTGCACCAGTTATGACTATACTATCTTTTTTTTTCAAATTGCTTCCTATAAAAAATTATATAAATGTTCGTTGTATTAAATATAATACCACTATTAGGTAAAAACTTACTAAGAGATTTTTTTGTAGTCTCTCACCTACAGTATCTTTTAAATGTACACCTATGTAGACTCCCACTAAGGATGCTAAACCAATAATGATGCCACTGTTATAATCTACATTGCCTTTTAAAGCATGGGAAATCAGTCCTGAGACAGAAGAAAAAACTACAAAAAACAATCCTGCCGATATGGCTTTTTTAAGTGGGACATGTAAAAAACCCACCAGTATTGGCGTTAGCACTATACTTCCACCTACACCGATAGTCATGCTAATAGCACCAAGAATAAAACCAATACTCACTAAAATTAGTGGATGTTTCTCCTTCTGCTCTTTGCCTGCATCAACTTTGATAAAAAGACGGACTAAGGCAAAAATAGCAAAAGATAAAAAGATAAGTTCTAAAGTTTTTGGACTTAAAATAGAAGTTATATAGCCACTTAAAAGTGCTCCACAAAATCCTCCAGCACCAATAAAAAGAACCATAGCCACATCAAGTGTACCTTTTTTATTGTTAAGATAACTTCCATATATAGAGCTAAAAACCATTTGCACTACAGAGATACCCATAGCTACTTTTGTTTCAAAGCCTAAAAGTAAAAGTAAGGGAACTAAAATAGTCCCCCCACCAACACCAAAGAAACCTGAAATAAGACCAACAATAGTACCAATTAATGCAAGTTCAAGCATAGATTCCTTATGAATTTTTCCTGAATTATACCATTTTATTTTGCTTTGTGTTTTGTTAACGTATAATCTAATACTTTTATTAAAGGTTTACAATGTTTACAACTATAGAAAAAGCAACTGAAAATTTCTGCATACATCAGATTAGAGAACCGCATACTATTTATGAAGGTATTTCTCAGAAGAGAACACTTATTGCTTACATAGACATAGATGTAGAAGATAAGACAAAACACAGAGTTTATATTGCTTCTGATTCTGCTTTTATGCAACGTGTTTCATCACTTTTTCTTGAAGAGGAAAGTAGTGATGAAGAGACTCTTATAGATATGACATTAGAGACTGCTAACCTTATTGTTGGGAGTGCGAAAGTTCTTGCTGAAGAAGAGGGAGATAATCCCTACACTATAGGTACTCCCTCTTTTGAAAAAATCGGAGCCTTTGACTTTGACTTTGACAATGCTAAGACAATAGTCGTTGGGGAAGACGAGATTACTATAGCTATTAAGGAGATCCATGCCTAAACCTAGTAAACAGTACCATTCGGGGAAAGAGAAAGTCTTTAATGAAGAGAAAGAACTTGCATGGATGGATTACTCTGGTATTTTAGATATGGAAGTTGAATTTGTTGCTGACTTAGGAGAGACTGAACTCAGTGTTCACGATATCCTTAAACTTGAAAAAGGCTCTATCGTTGACCTTAAAAAACCTGCAGGTGAGTCTGTTGAGTCTTATGTTAATGGCCGTATTTTAGGAAAAGGTGAGGTTATGGTTTATGAGAAAAATCTTGCTATTCGTATAAATGAAGTACTCGATTCTAGTGCGGTACTCTATCACCTATCAAAAGAGAGACTATAAATGAAATATCTTTTACTTTTACTTCTTCCACTCTCTATCTATGCTTCAAAAATACTAAGTTATAATATTTATGAGCGTAGTGATCATGCTGATGTTATGATAACATTTGACACACCCTACTCTGGAACAATTAAACAGAGTAAGGGGAAAAACAAGATTATCATAAAGCTAGAGGATGCAAGTATTGAGTCCTCTAAGATTAAAAAAGTTAACTCAAATTATCTACACTCATTAACTATTACTCCTATGAAAAATGAGACTCAGATAGTAGCATTTACAGCGAAGAATGTAAAATTTATTGCCTCTAAAACAGCAGATGCATATGGTTTAAGACTACGCTTCACTCAAAATACTCCAGTAAAACATAAAACACAAAAGAGTACTATAGCTACGGACTTATCTGCCTTACCAATGAAAAAAGATGGTGGAATGACTAAGAGTTATTATATTGTTGTAGCTATTTTAATTATAGGTATACTTATACTCCTCTTTATCAAAAAAAGAATAGTAGCATCACCAACTTCAAAAAAGAAAGATTCTTGGCTCTTTAATGCGGCACAGGAGCAGATACACAAAAAAGAGACTCCAACACCACAAGCAATGTCACAAACAACTACCCAAACAGATATGGTCTCTATACGCTTTCAAAAAGCGATAGATACTACAAATAGTGTAGTCATGCTAGATTTTGGAAAGGAGAGTTACTTGGTCCTAATGGGAAATAGTAATATATTGCTAGATAAATTCAGAGAAAACAAACCTACAACACAACAAGAATTTGATGAGATACTCCAAGAGAGAAATCAACTTTTAGAAGATTTTTTAGGAACTCCGAAGGAACAAGGATTTTCACAGGGTAATAGTTCGAATAAAGAGCCACTCCAAGCCTATAAAGAGAGAGCTGCTTCCATAGTCTATGCAGAAGAGGCTTAAGATTTTTTAGGCTCTTTTCTGACCTTGTAAGAAACGATCTTTGAGTAGTTTCTTGATTACTTTAATATTTTGCATACTTAACTCATAAGAGCTATCCATCTGCTTGTTTGAGTGAAAAACTTCTGTCACAGTGATGCCATACGGATCTTTTTTCTCTTTTGTAATCTTACCCTCTTCAATAGTATAAAGATAGAGTTTCTTACGACCAGTTTGAATATAGTAAGTAAGGATAATCTCATCAGAGTGTTTTTTCTCTAATGCCACTATAACTCTTTGATCTTCTTTATACTCATCAGTGAGTTTTAATAAACCTTTTGCATTTTCTATAGAGAGATAGCCAATATAAAACTTATTGTAAAGATCATGATAACGCTGGACTTTAAAAGTCATCAAAAAGTTAATGTCAATAATATGCTTTTTATGACTTCTGATAGTCTTTGTTATCCAAGACATAGTATTATAGTACCTAAAAGGGTGCAATTTCAGCTCATGAGCCTCTATCATACAGCCACCTTTGATCTTCTCTTTAGGAAGTAGCTTACGTCTATTTTTTGCTACAATATACTCTAAAACATCAGTAGCTGAAAACTCTTTTGTGAACCATACTGTACAATAATCAGGAAACTGTTTCGTACCTGTTGCACCATCATTTAAAATGATAAGTGCTTTGATCTCATAGTTTGGAAAGATAATCTCTAAAAGTGCTTTCTTTTTACGTAAACGCTTACGAAGTTTGAGAACATTTTTAACAAGAGTCATCTCTACAAAATAGAGCTCGTTATCTTTTGTCACAAACATCGCATCAAATTCACTTATTTCACGAGACTTTGTACGATAGACTATCTGTTCTTTTTCACTAATAGAGAGTGTATTTGCATAAGCCTTGTGCTTATTTTGATGAAAGCCTTTGAGCACAAACTTTGCGATATTTTCATCTTTTTGTGCATAACGCAGAAGTTTCTCGTAGACAAAGTTTTCAAAGGCTTCTCCCTCAAAAGAGCGAAAAGAACTCATATATGATGGATCATCAACACTGAGTCCTTTTGCTATTAATGAAAGAAGATGCTTTGTATTATAATCATAATGAAAAAGATTATCTGCTATATCAATATTATCTAAGTTCTGAATACTTTTACTAATTTCGAACATCTAAGCAAACTCCCCATTTCTAAAAAAATTATCGAGTACATCTCTATACTCTTGTATATCACTAATACTATTTACTTGATTACGTAGAGTAGAAGCACCCCTGTAACCTTTAGAATATGTATGTGTATGCTTTCTAAACATAGGTACACCATGTGCCCCATAAAACTCTATCATCTTATCAAAATGCTCCATAATAATCTCATGCTTAAGAGCAAAATCTATATGTTCTTGGCCTGAGCGTAATTGATGAAAAATCCATGGTGCACCAACGGCTCCACGACCTATCATAATACCATCAGCACCAGTATGTTCTAAAACCCATTTTGCTTTCGTATAAGAGTCTATGTCACCATTTGCAATAACTGGTATACTTACTGCCTCTTTCATCTCTTTTATAGCATCATAATCAACGGGTGCCTTAAACTTACCAACACGAGTACGTCCATGAACAGCTAAAAAGTCAGCACCACTATCTTCTACTCTCTTTGCTATATCTATATGATTCTTTTTTTCAAAACCTAAACGGACCTTAACACTTGTCATACTTTTGTTAGAGGTATCTTTTATGGTTTTTATAATATCACCCATAAGAGGAAGATTAAGAAGAAGTGAACTCCCACTTCCATGCCCTACAACCTTAGGCACAGGACAACCACAATTAAGATCTATAATATCTATACCGTCCTGCTCATTAAGTACTTCAACAGCACGTCTTGCCATATCCACTTCAGAGGCTGATATTTGTACAGAGTAAGGATCTTCTAGTGGAGACTTTTCTAGCATATGGAGTGTTTTTTCTGAACCATGAGCAAGAGCATTTGAACTGAGCATTTCACTTACAGTGAGATCAGCCCCAAACTTCTTTACAACACTACGAAAAGGGAGATCTGTAAACCCAGCAAGAGGTGCTAGGATATAAAGAGGATTGTCAAAAGAGAGTTTTTTTTGCATAAACTATACAAACAACTCTATACTAAAGTTTTTGTTACATGCTTTGAGTGCACGATAGGCTTTAAAATTTTGGTATTCATCATCTTGTGCATTATCCAGTATCTCATCAACTGGTGCTAACATCTCTAAGTCAAAGAGTGTATAGAGATATGCATCAATAGCATCTTCATTCTCATCACTTAGCATCTCAAAAAGACGGATACGTTGCTCAGGAATCATTCCACCTTTAGCAACAACACGAGAGAGTTTTATAAACTCTTTTTTAGTAAAATCTAATGTTTTTACAAGAACAAGTAACTCTTCTGTATTCATATCAAGAGTATATTCATGTGCATTCACACGAGCGATAATAGAGTAAAGAGACTCTTTTGTAAGGAGTGTTTTATATTTTTCAATATTTGAATAGGGAGCAGTCTTTACGTAATCAACAAAAGCTTCTTCACGTAAGACATCTGCATACTTGGTACCATTTGAGAGTATAGTTTCTGCAGTAAGCTCACCTTTTTTATATTTATTTCTCTTATTTTGAAGAACAAGCTCATTTTCGTTACGTAGGTTAAATGGTTTAAGATCTACTACCTCTCCAGCTTTAACATTTTCGATAATTTTTAAAACGCCATCAACTTTTTCATTTCCAGTAAGTGCAGTTGTATTACCAATTGGAAAAAGTGCAGTGTTCTCAAGAAGTGTACCTAAAAGTGTATATCTCTCTGTTTTAAATGTATGACTTCTGCTTTTTTTACCAAGATATGCTTCTACAATAGCATCGATTATTTTGTCAAAGTCTTTTTCATATTTACGAAGTTTCATTGAACCAAGTAGAGAATAAAATGACATATGTACAACACTAGCAAGATAAAGTATACCAACGGGTACAACAACCCACACGGCTATAGAAAGAGCTGGTAATGGAATACCAAACAGATCAAGTGTCATAGACTCTTGTGTTACATATGAAAAAACATATGCTCCTAATAATCCCATTAAAATGAGTGCGGCTATTGTATATCTTTTGATGTACATTTATATATCCTTATTTAGATTTCTCTACTATTTCTCTACAATCGATGCAGTAAATGGCATGAGGTTTTACTTTTAAACGCTGAAAACCGATAAGATCTTCACACATTTCGCAAACTCCATAATCACCATTTGCTATTTTACCCAAAGTAACTTCAATTTCTTGTAATTCTTGCATTTGTTGTGAAACAATTGCACTCTCTACCATAGAATTATTATTCACTGCAGCATGATCACCTTCATCATTTAACTCTAAAGTATTTAAACTCTCTAACTCATTGTGTACACCATCAATATTTTTACTGATCTGCTCTTTACGATTTTCCAAAATTTCTTTGAAATAATTTAACTCACTTGTTTGCACGAATCGAACCCTTTTATTTATGATATGGATGGTTTGTTAGTATAGAAAAGCCTCTATAAATTTGCTCAAGTAAAACTACCTTTGCTATTTTATGACTCATTGTAATTTTTCCTAAACTTATGACAGCATCACTTTTCTTTAAAAAGTCCTGCTCAAAGCCATATGCACCACCTATGAAAAATTTCACCGACATTTTACCATCTAAAAGCTTACTAAACTCAAAACTGTCGACAATTTTACCATCTGGGTGTAAAACTACACTATAACAAGAGCTAATGTGGGGTTCAAGAACCTTGCTGTAAGCCCTCTGAGCGGCATCAGATGAAATAGTGTGTGCTTTTGTTACATCTTTGTTGAAAATTTCTGTATCAGTCACTTTAGCAAAGCGACTTATCATTTTTGTTAGCTCTTTATTAAGAGGATCATATAAACTCTTCTCTTTTTTGGCAATACTTACTATCTCTACATTCATTATAAAAGTCCACTACCTATTACACTGTATGTGACATTTTCAAATTTATCTTCGAGTTTCACTCCACCTATAGCTGCTACTAAATGCTCTGATTTTTCAGCAATACTATCTAAACTTTCACCAAGAGTACCAACTATATCTTTTTTAGTGCTTGTAGTACGAAATGCACCAAGACCTATATAGTTTAAATCTAAGCTATTAGCTTCTAGTACCTCTTCTTCATTATGTGTAGAGATACCAAGAATCTTATCTTCAGTAACAACAGATCTAAGTATCTTTACAGCCTTATGAATATCTTCATCTATATCCATAAGATCTTCTTGCCCTACATGCACACCATCACAGTACTCTATAAGCTCGTAGGCATCATTTACAATTAGGAAGCCATCGTATATATTTCGTATCTTTATAAGTTGCTTTTTAATGTATGCAATATCTGCATTTTTGTTGCGGTACTGAATAATCTCAGCATTATGTTTTTTTGCTATTTCAATATATTCTTCAATAGAGATACCCTTAGAGTCAAGCATATCTTGATCACAAAGAGCATAGAGTTTCACAGTTGTCTCTTATACTTTAAGAAGTGTAAAGAGATCAGCAAGAGTCTTTTTAAGTTCATTACGATTAACGATCATATCTACTGAACCATGTTCTAGTAAAAACTCAGCACGTTGAAAACCATCAGGAAGAGCAGAACCGATAGTTTGTTCAATAACACGTTGACCAGCAAATCCAATAAGAGCACCTGGCTCAGCAATAATGATATCACCTAATGTGGCAAAAGAAGCAGAAACTCCACCCATAGTTGGGTCAGTGAGTACCGAAATATAAGGTAAGTTATGATTTGCAAGTTTTGCTAAAGCTGCTGAAGTCTTACTCATCTGTAGAAGTGAAAAAGTAGACTCTTGCATACGAGCACCACCTGAAGCAGAAAGGATAACTAAACCTTCTCTATTTTCAATAGCACGAGTCACAGCACGTACTATCTTTTCACCTTCAACTGAGCCTAAAGATCCACCCATAAAGGCAAAGTCAAAGATAACGACTTGAGCAGATACACCATTCATCTGACAGCTTCCGGCAACAACAGATGACTTTCTTCCTGTTTTTTTGAACCCCTCTTCTATTCTCTGTTTGTATGGTTTTTTATCTACAAAGTTAATAGGATCAACTGGTTCAAGTGAAGCATCATGCTCTACAAATGTCCCCTCATCTGCAAGAAGTTCTATGCGTTCTTTCACACCAATACGAATATGGTAGCCACATTTAGGGCATACATAGTTTTGGTTTTCAACTTCTTTATAGTACATAGTTGAATGGCAAGATTTACACTTAATCCAGTGTGAAGATGCCTCTTCTTTTACAGGCTGTTTATTGTCAAATGTTTTATTAAATAGGTCAAGTAGGTTCAAAAAAAATCCTTAAATTATAAATAGCATTTATTATAGCTAATTTATGCTTAGATTGAAAAGTTTTAGAAAAAAATTGTTCAGGAATAAGGAAAGAGTTGAGTAAATAGAGGCTTAGAAAAGATTCTAAGCCAATTTTATAGTTCTATTTGAGTAAAGATTCTGCTATGCTTCTTGCAGCTTCACGACCATCAAATGCAGCCGTTACAACAAGATCAGCACCACGATAACAATCACCACCAGCATAAATACCAGCAGTAGAAGTTTCGTGAGTCTCTTCATCTATAATAATCCCACCCCAAGAGTTAGTCTCGATGCCATTTTCTGCTAAGAAAGATGGAACAACAGGATCAAACCCTAGTGACATTATAACCACATCTGCGTTTACACGAGTCTCAGAACCTTTAACTATCTCCATGCGTTGACGACCATCTTCGCCCTTAGCACCAAGAGTAGTTTTCACATACTCTACAGCTATAGCATTACCCGACTCATCAAGGATAATCTCTTTTGGAGAAGCAAGGAAAGTAAAGTCTACACCCTCTTCCATTGCATTTTTATACTCTTTTTTAGATCCTGGCATATTTAACTCATCACGACGGTAAAGACATGTTACACTCTTTGCACCCTCGCGTTTAGCAGTACGTAGACAGTCCATAGCAGTATCACCACCACCAATCACCACAACATTTTGATCTTTGAAGTCAAACTTTTTCTCATAAGATATCTTAAAATTCTTCTTTTGAATGTTTGTTAAATAATCCATCGCAGCATAAACATTTGATGCCTGCTCACCTGCAAGACCTGCAGACTTTGCTTTTGTAGCACCAACACCTATAAACATCGCATCATGTTTATTTGCAATCTCTTCAAAAGTTGTATCTTTTCCAACTTCACAGTTGAGCACAAGTTTCATGCCTGCATCTTCAAGTAGTTTCACACGGCGTTCTACTACTTTTTTGTCAAGCTTAAAGTTAGGAATACCATATGTTAAAAGTCCACCAGCGCGGTCAGCTCTCTCATACATAGTCACTCCAACACCAGAACGAAGGAGATATGTAGCTGCAGAGAGTCCAGCAGGACCAGATCCTATAATAGCTACTTTTTTATCACTTGTTACACCTGGAAAGTCAGGAGTAAGACCAGCCTTAAAGCCTTCTTCTGTAATGTGAGTCTCGATAGAACCAATAGTAATGGCACCATGACCATCGTTTAGAGTACAGTCACCCTCACAGAGTCTATCATGAGGACAAACGCGACCCATAACTTCTGGAAATGGAGATGGCTCGTTAGAGAGCTTAAATGCAAACTCTAAATCCTTCTCAGCGATTGATTTAAGCCACTGTGGGATGTAGTTATGCAATGGACATTTATTTAAACAAAATGGATCTCCACACTGAATACATCTCTCACTCTGATTTGCTGCATCATCCTTATCAAATACTTCATAAATCTCACCAAAATCTTTAGTACGTTCAACGACTAATCTTTTTGATGGGTCAACTCTTTCTGTAGTTAAATATTCTCTCATAATTATTAGTCTCCGTTCTCTAAGTTAAGTGGTAATTTTGTTAAGTTTTTCGGTTTTACTAACCAGAAGTTACGTACTTCAACACGGAAGTTTTCAAGTAAATCTTTTGCTTTTTGGCTACCAGTTTCCACTACATAGTCTTTAAGAAGACGTTTGAGATAGTGACGAGCTTCATCACCCTCGTCTGTGTCTATTCTTACTGCCTCAACGAGTTCATGGTTTACATTTTCAACGAACTTATGCTCTTTATCATATACAAAACCAATACCACCAGTCATACCAGCTCCAAAGTTGATACCAGTAGATCCAAGGATAACTACAACACCACCAGTCATATACTCACACGCATTATCTCCTGTCCCTTCTACTATAGCAAAAGCACCTGAGTTACGAACAGCAAAACGCTCACCTACACTTCCAGAGATGTAAAGTTTACCACCAGTAGCACCATAAAGACAAGTGTTACCACCAGCCGAATACTCTTCACCCTCGTTCTTAGAAGTGATAATGATTTTACCACCGTTCATACCCTTACCGATGTAGTCATTTGCCACACCATCTAAGTAGATAGAAACACCAGGAGCTAAAAATGCACCAAGAGCTTGACCTGCTACACCAGTAAGATTCATCTTAATAGTATCGGCTTTAAGGCCATCATCTCCATAGTATTCAGCGATTTCACCAGAAACTAAAGCACCAAAACTACGGTGAACATTTTTAATTTCTCTTTGAATTCTAATAGGATGATCAGGATGTTTAATAGCCGTATATGCTTCTTTTAAAACATCTTTTTCAAAGCTATTATCATCAAACGGATGGTTAAACGGTTGTTGATGAGTATTTACACCCTCTTCTTGGTGGAGGATTGAGCTAAAGTCAAATTTTTGAGCAAACTCATCATCTTTCACTTTCATAAGATCAACGCGACCTATCATCTCTTCCATAGTTTTATAACCAAGTTCTGCCATGATAGAACGAACATCTTCAGCTAAAAGTGTAAAGTAGTTGATAACTTGATCAACATGTCCCTTAAAGAACTCTTCACGAAGTTTTTCATTTTGAGTTGCAATACCTACAGAACATTTGTTGACATGACAGATACGGAGCATCTTACAACCAACGATAGTCAGAACACCTGTACCAAAGGCAAAAGACTCTGCACCAAGTAGTGCAGCTTTTACAACATCAAGACCAGATTTGAGTCCACCATCAGTTTGCACTTCTACTAGTCCACGAAGGTTATTCGCCTTAAGTGCATTATGAGCCTCTGAGAGTCCTATTTCCCATGGGTTACCAGTAAACTTGATTGACGTAAGAGGTGCAGCACCTGTTCCACCATCACCACCAGAGATGATGATTTTATCAGCATAAGCTTTTGCAACACCTGCAGCAATAGTACCAACACCAACAGTAGAAACGAGTTTTACCGCTACACGAGCCTTAGGATTTACCTGTTTAAGATCAAAGATAAGCTGTGCTAAATCCTCAATAGAGTAGATATCGTGGTGTGGCGGAGGTGAAATAAGTGTAACACCCGGTACAGTATGACGAAGTTTACCGATTAATGCAGTAACTTTATGCCCTGGAAGCTGTCCACCCTCACCCGGTTTTGCACCTTGAGCAACTTTAATCTGAAGCTCCTCCGCAGAACGTAGATATGCTGGTGTTACACCAAAGCGACCCGAGGCAACTTGTTTGATTTTAGAGACTCTCTCTGTACCAAAACGAGATTTATCTTCTCCACCCTCACCAGAGTTTGACTGACCGCCAATGCGGTTCATAGCAATAGCTATAGTCTCATGCGCTTCAGGAGAAATAGATCCAAGACTCATAGCTGCAGATGCAAAGCGTTTAAATATAGCCTCTTTAGGCTCTACTTCTGAGATATCAATAGACTTTCTATCTGACTTAAGATCAAAGAAATCACGAATAAATTTCAGACCACGTTTGTTTACTAAATCTTTGAGTCTATCAAAATCCTCTTTCTTACCACTATCTGCAACTGTATGAATAGCATGAATAACTGCAGGACCGAAGTCATGGTGCTCTTGACCTGTATAGAACTTATAGTAGCCACCAATGTTAAGTGGAAAGATTTTCTTAAAGCCATCATTTTTAAATGTAGATTTGTGAAACTTTTCAATTCTCTCATCGATATCCTCATAAGTAAGACCAGCAATAGTACAGTGAGAAGTCTCAAAACACTCTTCAACTATCTCTTTACTAAGACCCATTACATCAAAAAGACCTGAGTTTCTATAAGATGCGATAGTTGCAATACCCATTTTAGACATAATTTTTAAAAGACCACTATTAAGTGCTACATGTACTGCTTTGTAAGCTTCTGCACAAGTAATATTTATAGCTTTTGATTTTGCTAGTTGTGATGCAACTGTTGCAAAAAGTAGGTTAGGATAGATAGCTGATGCACCATACCCTATGAGCACTGCTGCTGAGTGAGAGTCAATAACTTCACCAGTTACAGCTATCATAGAAACAAGATGGCGAATTTTCTCTTTAAGAAGTGCGATATTTAATCTACCAATAACCATAGCCATTGGAATAACTTTAGTATTTTCATCAAAGGCAGCATCATCAAGGATAACTATACGAGTACCTTCATTCTTTACAGAGTTTATAACTTTTTCTACTAAAGTAGATAAAGATGCTTTTAAATCACTTGTATAAGCAGTTGAAAATGTAGTGTTATGATAAAAAGCTTGATATCTTGGAGATGATTTATCTCCAAAAGATTTGAGTACTTCTAGTTTTTCACCTGTTACAATAGGACTTATAGATTTGAGTCTATGTGCATGAGTAGGGATTTCATCTAAGATATTGTGAACTTCACCAAAACCGGTGTTAAGGCTCATTACTACCTTTTCACGAATAGGATCGATAGGTGGGTTAGTTACTTGAGCAAACTTCTGCTTAAAGTAGTCCGTAAAATTTCTCTGTTTTTCAGAAAATGCCGCTAAAGGTGTATCATCACCCATAGAACCAACAGCTTCTTTAGAATCTTTCATCATTGGTTCTATTACTTGCTCTACAATCTCTTGTGTTACATTAAAAAACTTCTGTTTTTTTACAAGAAGATCTTCATCCATCTCATCACAAGAAGAGTACTGCTCTTCTACATGCTCTTGAAGATAAATCATGTGCTCATTTAACCACTTCATATAAGGGTTAGTAGATTTTAAGTAGTCATCTATCTGATTTGATTTGAGTAGCTTACCAAACTTCAAGTCAAGGCCAAGCATCTCACCAGACTGAAGACGTCCACGCTCTTTAATGTCCTCTTCTTCGATGTCAACAACACCATACTCAGAAGCTATTAAAAGATTGTCATCATGAGTTACGATGTACTTTGAAGGACGAAGTCCATTTCTATCAAGTACACAACCGATATAACGACCATCAGTTACAGAGAATGCTGCTGGACCATCCCATGCTTCAAAAACAGTGGAGTGATACTCGTAAAATGCACGAAGTTCTGGATCCATATGAGGAGCATTTTGCCAAGCTGAAGGGATAACTGCACGAACAGCCTTAAAGAAGTCCATACCATTTACTATAAGAAACTCAAAAAAGTTATCCGCTGAAGCAGAATCTGAAGAGTTCAGTTGTAAGATAGGAAGGATTCTAGCTATCTCTTCATCTGTAAATACATCTGATTTAATAGACTCAGATTTTATCTCTACATTTATACGGTTACCTTCAACAGAGTTGATCTCACCATTATGTGCAACGGCACGAAATGGTTGTGCTAAACGCCACTCTGGGAGTGTGTTTGTTGAGAAACGTTGGTGAAAGAGTGAAAATGAAATTTTGAAAGTTTCATTTTGAAAGTCTTTGTAAAACTCTTTGATATGCGTTGGCATAACAAGACCCTTATATGAAAGCACTTTAGAACTCATAGAAGCGATGTAAAAATCTCTATCTTCTATAAGCTTATGCTCTGCTTCTTTACGAGAGAGATATAAAAGAGCATCAAATCTGTTTGTTGCCATAATAGAGTTAGGGACAATAAAGAGTTGCATAATGTTTGGAAGTGAAGCGATAGCTTGATCACCAAGTGCATTAATATCTATAGGAACTTCACGACGAAGTACAATTTTAAGGTCATTGTTCGCACAGATAGCCTCTAGCACATCTAAGTGTTTAAGCTCTTTTGTAAAAACAGAAGCAACTGCAAACTGGCTTGATAACTCAACACCAGCTTTTTGTGCTACTTCTACCATAAACTCTGTTGGCATAGAGAGGAGTAAACCACTTCCATCACCTGTTTTACCATCAGCAGCAACTGCTCCACGGTGCATCATACGCTCAAGCGCAGTAACTGCATCATCTAAGACCTTGTGTGAAGCCTTGTTCTTAATGTTGGCAACGAGACCAAAACCACAGTTATCTTTAAATGATCTTAATAAATCATGATGTTCAACCATTTTCACTCCTAAATATATAAAATTCTTAATAATTTAAGTTACTTTTAAAGTAACTTAGTCTATTTAGAGATTAAGTGCTTTATTATACAAGGTAAAGGTTTAAAAAAGTATAATAAAAGTAATATTTTGTTTATAAAATAGTTAAAGTGTGTATTTAGGGAGCATATTGTGCAAGGTTACATCATAAATCTTAATAAGGTGAAAGAAGAAGATTTAATAGTAACAATTCTATCTGATGGAAGCTTAGAGACACTTTATAGGTTCTACGGAGCACGCCACGGAACTATAAACATCGGCTTTAAGATAGACTATGAGATAGAACCGAGTGCTAAGAGTACTATAGGCAGACTTAAGGATGTTGTACATATCGGTTATCCATGGATAAATGACTATAAACTTCTAAGACTCTGGCAAAATTTTACAGGACTTTTTTTTAAGCATCTTAAAGATGCAGAAGAGTTAGGCTCTTTTTACTTTAAACTTTTAGAGAGTGCTTCTACAGAGTGGCATAAACAAAATCCTAAACGAGTAGCTATCGAGTATTATGTCAAGCTTTTAGAACATGAGGGGCGTTTACATAAGGAACACTACTGCTTTTTATGTTCTAAAGAAATTACACAAGATGTCTCCCTCATCCGTGCTTATCTTCCCACTCACTTCAACTGCTCTCATACTCTTAGTATCAACAAAGAAGCACTTAATGAACTCTACACACACAAGTCTTCTCTCTTTCTAAATGACAAAGAGATTGAAAGACTATGGAGTGTTTTAATGGAAGGACTTTAGCTCTTTAGAGTAGTGTTTGTTATACTCAACAATCATACCATGAAAAAGAGCATATACTTTTGCAAGTTGAGCTTGTTTACAATGCTTCTGTATCCCCTCCTCCAAAAATATTTTATACTCACGATATGTTTTAAACTCTACAGCAAACTTTTTCAACACTCTTTTAGCATAAGTATCAACAACCATCTCCGCTCTCATACATCCATAACAGAGAATAGCATCAGCACTCTCTTCGCCTATACCTTTTTGTTCAAGTAACCACTCTCTTGTAACAGAGTCTTGAAAATTTTCAAATGTACTAAACTGCTCTTTTATATTTTTTGCTAAGGCAAGAAGTCTCGGTGCTTTTTGATTATAAAAACCACTCGGATGAATCCTCTTTATAAGACTCTTTTCATCAAGAGTAAGAAAACTCTCCAGTGTCAAGTACTCTTGTAGATTATCCATCGATTTTTCAACATTCAGCCATGTAGTATTTTGTCCAAGTATTGCTGTAAGAACGATTTGAAAAGTTCCAGCATTTGGCCACCAATACTCAGGTACATTATCTAATAAATTTTCTGCTTGTAAATAGTTATACAAGGCATAAGAATCAAACAATGCTAACAGTTCCCCTTTCTGGCTACTAATGAAGCTACACGGGTATTTTCACCTCTGAGATTAATATCATCTCGTTCTTCATAGTAAATAATATCTAAACCTATAAAAGCATGTAAAAGTTCATTTTTACGGAGTAAAAACTCTGGGTTTACGGGTTGTGTGAACTCTCCGTGAGCTATAATAAAAGTCTCAAAGATAATAACACCACCATCACGGAGTGCTTCTTTTATTTGGGGGAGTAAACGCCTACTGAGGTAATTGATATTTACTATCAGGTCGTACTTATTTATCTCAAGATTATATGTATCTAAATCAACTTCAAACTTCTTTATAGTCGCCATATCTTTTACTTGTGAGAGTGCATAATCACTTATATCAACTGCATCGACTAAAAAACCTTTTTCAGCCATAAAATGTGTATTTCTCCCTATTCCACAAGCGATATCCAGTGCTTCACCGACCTCTACTTCTCCTATGTACTTCTCTATAAGTGGCTCAACCGTATGTCTCATCGGTTTTTCTACATGGCGTTTGTTCCATCGTTCTTTATCTGCTAACATCTTCTCTCCTTTTTCATTCTTCTATCATCGCTTTTATATCTACTGCTAAAACTACACCTACTCCATCATAAATAAGTCTATCTTCTTTTTTATATATCTTCATAGCAGGTACTTCTTGTATCTCATACATCTGTGCCAAATCCTCAGACTGCCCACAATCTATCTCTAAAATAGTAAGATTATCCATCTTCTCATCTAACTCTTCAAGCTCAAATCCTAGTGCCATACAAGAGTCACAGTACATAGAGATAAATTGTAAAATCACCACATCCCCTCTTTGAAATGCAGCTTCTATCTCTATGTTGAAATTATTACCATCTACTTCTATCATTGCCATATCAAACTCCTTTTAGAAACTATAGCATTCACTTGTTAATAACTAAGTAAAATATCTTAGGAGAGTCTATCTCTATACTCTTCATACCCAAACTCTTTGACAACTTCCACACTTCCATCTAATTTTTCAAGTACTAAAGAGGGAAGTTTTATGCCATTAAAAGTTGTATTTTTTACAAAGGTATAGTGTATCTGATCTTCAAAGATAACTCTATCTCCTACTTTTAAAGGTGCATCAAAGGAGTAGTCACCCATGATATCTCCAGCGAGACAAGTGTTCCCACCTAAACGATAAGTATATTTCTTCTCACCTGCTTTACCAGCACCTCTCACCTCTGCACGATAGGGCATTGCCAAAGTATCTGGCATGTGAGCTTCTGCTGAAGTATCAAGTATGGCTACACTCATGCCATTTTCAAAAACATCTAAAACAGTGCTCTCCAAGTAGCCAGTTTCCCAACCAACTGCTTCACCTGGTTCAAGATAAACATCTATTTGGTATTTCAAACGAAACTCTTTGATTATACAAATTAATCTTTCAATATCATAACCTTTTCTCGTAATATGATGACCACCACCAAAGTTAATATATTTTAAATTTTTGAAATACTTAGAAAAGTTCTTCTCAAAAACTTCTAAAACCTCTTCAAGTGCCTCTACATTTTGCTCACACAGAGCATGAAAGTTAAGTCCATCTAGGCTATTTAAGGTACTTTCATCGATATTTTCGAGTGTTGTTCCTAAACGCGAATAGAGTCCACAAGGATTATAAATATCTTTTGGAGAGGCTGAAACTTCAGGGTTTATTCGTAGAGATGTATGAATATTTGGATTATATTCTTTGGTTTTTAAAAGAAATTTGTTAATTTGATTTATTGAATTAAATACTATATGATTTGAGAGTTTTGAGATCTCTTGGATCTCATTTTCTTTGAAAGCCGGTGAGTATGTATGAACTTCTGTATTCTCATTATAACGAGAAAACTCTTCTCTCGCAAGTCTCGCTTCATAGAGTCCACTTGCAGTACATCCCTTAAGATACTTCGAAACCAGAGGGAAAGTACTCCACATAGCGAAGCCTTTAAGTGCTAAGATAATCTTCGCCCCACTGCGTTTTTGCACATCATCAAGAATCTTCAAGTTTTTCTCAAGGAGTCTCTCTTCGCAGAGATAAAAAGGTGTTTCTATAGCTCTTTTATCTGCCATGGTAAGCCCTGTTTGTTTAACTCATCCATAAAAAAATCTGGGTTAAACTCTTCCATATTGTAGACACCACTGCCAGACCATTTTCCTTCAAGCATAAGTTTTGCACCTATCATTGCCGGTACTCCGGTTGTATAAGAAACAGCTTGGCTATTGACTTCAGCAAAACACTTCTCATGATCACTCACTTGATAGATGTAGATAGACTTCTTCTTCCCATCTTTCATAC
>JALWTK010000097.1 GCA_027082875.1 Sulfurimonas sp.
TAAGAACTCCATTTGATGCAGTTCAGAGTTGGTTTCAAACGAAGCCTGAAATATTTAAGATTTTACCAAATGTGTTTCAAGATATTGCTTTTAGAAGGGTACAACGTGGTGAAACTTGACAATTTATTACCATTCTTGCACCTACTAACTACTCATCTCTCATAATAACTATGGTCTGTGTATTCTCTTCTTTTATATCTCCATGAAGTGAAGTACCATCTGTATAGAAAAACTTACCATCTGCATCTCTTGTTAGTTTTGCTTTCGTGTGACTTGTTTCATAGACTCCATCACTTGGACTCATAACCATTTTAAAAGAGGTTACAGTACCTCTCACGGCTTCCAAACTTGTTACCCTTGCTTTCCTACTCATTGATACTACTCCTCTCTCATAAGTGCATCTTGTGGGTGTTCATCTTTTCTCCTAATAACTATGGTTCTAGTATTCTCTTCTTTTGTTTCTCCATGAAGTGAAGTACCATCTTCAAAAAAGTAGTTATCATCTTTTTTAATTAGTATCTTGTTTGTGAAAGAATCTATAAAAGTACCATCTTTGCATACTCTTATAAATTTAACTGATACTGCACCACCCTTTTCTGCTTCCAAACTTGTTACCCTTGCTTTCCTACTCATTTGCTTTTCTCCAGTGCTGTTATACGCTCTTCAAGCTCTACAACTTCATAACCCTTGCTGTAACTGTTTGAAACGGCTTCTATGGTTCTTAATTGGCTCTCGTTGATTGCACCGTCTGCATATTCTTTGGTAGCTGTTGCTAAATTGTCTAATGCTTCTTTGGCTGTGGTTGGTTTTTTAATCTTTATAAGAGGAGTAAATAAACATAACCGTTTGACCAGTAGCTGTTGATTAGTTGGATTAGCTTCTAATGTTTCAAGTATGGACGCTGTGACCTTTTTCGATAGTTGTAGCTTTCCTTTATGAATAGCTTCTTTTAACTCTTTATTGGTTGAGAGTGTTTGTGTCGCTATGTTCAAAGATTGACCGATTAAAATATTATTGAACCCTTGGGCTGCTAACTCCTGCACCTCTTGGATTATCTCTTTTGTGACTTGTGTTTTGTGTCGTGCTTTCATTTTATAGCCTTTTGCATATCTTCCATAATCATATCAAGCGTCACATCTCCAGTAATCTCATACTCATTGAGATATTTGTAGATAACAGTTATAATCTGCTCTTGGTAGTCTTTTGCACCGTACATCTTTGTCGTGACCACATCTATCTCATCTGCTAACTCTTTTAAATAATTCTTCATGTTTGTTTTTCCTTTTTTTTATCTGTGAATACTAAAGTTACTTTTGCATCTTTGTACTTTTTATCTTTTGCTAATATCTCTTTGACTTTGGCTTCTACCTCTTCTTTAGTCATGTAGGTTTCTCCTTGTGAGGTCTGTTATCTGTTTAAACTCGTAGAGTGGTAATGCTAACTCTTTAAAGTTGTGTATGCTTATCGTGGCTTCTATTCTCCACAAAGTGCCTTGTAATCCATTCTTAAAGGCTTTATTGTAGAAGATGATTTTATCAAGCATAGGTGTACCAGTATCATTAATGTACTTAGTATCTGTGACTACACCGTTTTTAGTTATGTAGGGTGTAAGTGTGAAGAGTTTACTAAGTGCTTGTAGGTTTGGTTTATAGGGTAAATCTAAGCAAATATCAACATTTGATACATCTTTCATAACCTGCAGTAGTTTTGTGATTAGGTCTTTACTTGGTGTAGGCTTGTGGTATTGCTTCATTCCAAATATGACTAACACGGCTCTTCTGTACTTTGGTGCATCTTGTAGATTGTAGTAGTAGATATTTTCTTTTTCTAATCGCCATGCACTTGTAATCTCATTTTTTAGAAGTCGCTTTTTTAGTTTAGCAAGTAGGCTTGAATTCTTTTCAACTTTACACCAGTTACCTAAACTTTCAAGCTCTTTTAGTTTGTGCTGTTTACTGAATTCTATCCGTATGCTGTCTATGTTAAACTCTTCATCATTTAGCGTATTAAATCTATGGATAAAATCTTCTAAATCTTGTAAGATATTCATAGGTTTTTTCTCTCTTTTTTCTCTCTATATTATGGAACGATAAACTTAATTCATACAGTGAACCTGTACCAAACACCTACCCACTCATAGGCTTAGGGTGTTTGGTGTGTTTTACCTTGGAATTGTGAGGAATTGTAGGGTATCGTGGTATAAGGGGTATTTTTTTCAAAGCTTAAAGCACTTTTTACCCCTCTCTTCATTATAGTTTTTAGGCTACTAATTTTAACGATAATTCACTCTTGATATTAGCCAGTAAAAAATCATCTGCAAATGATATAACTGTTTCATCATTTATCAAGCCATATCTCCACTCTTTTTCATTCAAGTATCTAAAAGTTAAAAGCCCACTTTTGGGTATTACTTTTCTTAGTTGTACGATTGCATTACTTGGACGTGCATCTTTCCAAATTCTACCACCGTCTAAGTTGGTAAATGTGTTTAGAGTGTTTATCCCTTTGTCGGATTGTATCGCTCTATTTCCTTTTAGTAACTCTTCAAGCACTCTATGTACTTTCAGAGTATTTAGCTTTGGGTTGTCCTTTTGGTGTGACTGTGATTGTCTGTAGTCTATGATTGCATCTTTACCATTTATCAATACGGTATCCTTCATTTTAAGCAACCTCCTGCACGTTACTTTTTATAAAGTCCTCTATGTCCTTGGTGCTATATTTGATGAACTTACCTATCTTTGAAAATGGTAGATTCTTATTTTCCATTCTCCATTTTGCAAGGCTTGATACACTAAACTGGTATCTCTCTTCTACTAATTTTGGACTAATCCACTCTTCTGTTTTTTCCATGGTTGTACCTTTGTATTAAATTGATACATACAAAAATAAATAATGATTTTTTCTTAGAGTAGTAGCCATTTAAAGATAGATTTATCTTCCCTTGGTTAATATAATAGTTCGTGTCGTAAGCGAACTATTACTGTACTTTAGAGTTTATCATCAATTATTTTGATGTATCTAAATGCAGTATATCAATTTTATTTATGATTAACCCTTAATTTATCAAAAAAACTGATAAAAATTAATCTAACTCCTCCACATCTATAATCTCATCAACCTTACTAAGCCCTATTTGGCTACTTTTATGATGATTGATACTTAGGGTACTTGTTTATCGTGTTTGGGTCTTTATGCCCTAATATACCACTAAGGGTAATGGCTTCTATGCCTTGTTCTGCAAGGGCAGATACTAAAATATTTCTCATATAGTGCATAGTAAGCGTTTCAAGGTCTAAAAACTTTTTGAGTTGTCGCATCTGTCTATCTATGTTTACTATCTTCTTACCAGTAATAGAACTTTTAAATACTAAACCTCTTCTAGTATCTTTTATATCTTGCAGCGGTTCTATTAAATAGTGAGGTAGTTGGTACTTCTGTTGGTCGTCCGTTTTGGTATCTTCTATCCAGTAGTAGTTATGTGTAAAGTCTATGTTCTCCCATTTGAGATTAAGTATCTCACTCTTACGCCTACCAGTAAAGCCAAAGAGAAATAAGGCTCTGTAGTAGGGGTTATCATGGTAGTAAGCGTTTATCCCTGCATACACCTTTTTAAATAAGTCTGTAGCGTTGGTAACTATCTTCTTTTGACTTGGTACTTTTACTGTAATGGCTATGGTAGGATTATCTCTTAGGTACTTGTTAGTATTTGCAAATTTAAAGAGAGGGTTCAGCACTTCCATGACGCTTTTACGAGTTCGTGGCTTTAATCCTTTTTTGTTCATATCATTAAGTATCTTTTGAATATCCATCTCTCTTATTTTTTCTATTTTCTTTTTACCTAAAGTCTTTTGTATATAGAGTTGATAAATGTATTTCTTTTTATGTGTCCATTGCGTAGAGGTGTCTAAGGTTTCAAAGTAGTCGTCAAAGAGTTTGTTTAAACTGATATTACTTGATGAGGTATAACCTGCTTCTAAACCTTTTATGTGAGCATCAAGTAACTTACTCGCATCTTTTGGGCTTAGTATGATAGTTCCATTCTTTTTAGAGTAGCCTAAGACTTTGGTTTTTATGTCGTCATGGAATCTAAATCTTGCAAGATATTTACGCCCTTTTTTGGGGTCTGTTTTGATACTCTCATAAAGATTAGGCACTTCTATAACTTTCCCACCTGCTTTATAAGTACATTTTCTAAACTCACTTAGTTTGGTAGCCACTTGATACCCCTTGATTTATTTACGTTCTTTTGTTATAATGTATTTACAATTTCCTTCGGGACTACCTACTCATCTCGAGTAGGGGAACATCTATAAACCCATTAACTCTTTTAAATCACTTTTTAATTTTGCAAAGTCATCTTTGTTTATCATTCCCATTTTTGTATCTACTCTTTTCATATCATAGACTTTAGCTTGTACGAGTAGGGCAGTACTTATCTTGTTTGGTAAAAAAGAGAATTGATAAAAGTAGCTACCTTGCTTGATAGAAGTAGAGAGAGGTACACCAAAGAAAAGCTGTTTATTGAGCTTCTTTACTACCAGTACTGGACGTGAAAACTCATCGCCTTTACCGTTCTGTTCAAAGCCTACATTTTCGCCTATTCTAGTCCAAAATATCTCACGTTCTTTAAAGTTGATAATATTTGTTCTATTATCTACAAACTTTTTAACTCTATTCCATTTATCAAAATCTTTCATAAGTTCCCTATACACCGTTATATGTAGACTTTGCACCTTATCCCAAATGGGTTACACAAAAGGTTACACAAGTCATTGGAATTATTATACATTAAAAGGAATTAAAAGAAACAGTAAAGTCCGTATATAAGGGGGTTTGGAACGCTAAAGCATTGTCGAGTACCATAGATTAATAAGTTCGAGTCCTCTCATCCGCACCAGCAATTAACAAACTCCCCTTATTTACGGCACTTCATAAAGACACAAATCATCAATAATATAGTTTCTGATACTTTTTGACCTCATTTCTGATACTTTTTTTAAAGGTTCATAGATGAAATATCTACTACTACAAGACAATAACTACTATTTCAGACGGAAAATACCCAAGACCTCACAGTGCTATACTTTTTCGTTAAAGAGTAAAAATGCTATACAAAGCGGTTATAAGGTCAATTATGAAGTGTATAGAAAGGATTTAAAAGAAGCTGTGCTAATTGTTGGAGAGCAATGGCAACACAAAGGCAGCCACGGTCTTAGGTATAATTTCGCCCAAGAAACTCTCTCTCAAAATGGA
>JALWTK010000098.1 GCA_027082875.1 Sulfurimonas sp.
TTATCAGTCAGTGTAAGCTTTTTGTGAGTACCTCTACTGGAACATATCATCTGGCATCTTTGGTCGGAACGCCAACTCTGACATTTTTTGCGGATTCACTCTTTGCGAGTGCTAAGAGGTGGAAAGCAGTAGGTGACACAAGACTACAGAAGCACTATATGCTTCCAGCAGTAGGTGAGAAACGCGAGAGTATGCTTCAAGAGATTAGACTCTCTCTTTTACATCTTGATTAAGTTCATAGAGTTTTATATACTTGTAGAAGTTTGTTGCCATGTGAGAAAATGCTATAACAAGACCTGCATAGCCATCAAGAAACCCGCGTTTAAAGATGTAAGTCTTAGTAAATGAAAAGAGTCCATTAAAAAATGCTTTTAAGGGTGAAGAGTTTTTCTTGCCTTTGTTGTCTTCTGCAAAGATACTAGAGTACCTGTCGAGTTTGACTATAAAGTCACTAATACTCGCATAAGGGTAGTGTTGTACACTTCCTAAGAGCATCTCTTGCTTAAGTGAATCAGTGATAATCTTCTCATGAACTTGTTTATCAGTAAATCGTGTCACTGCACGATTGTATAAACGCGGGATGATGTCATCTCCCCAACAGTGCTTAATCTCCTGTTTCTTGTAGTAGTTTGTTCGTAAAATGGAGTAGATAGTTTCTTTATTTAGCTCTAGTGAGACTAGGTTTTTAGTAAACGCAGGGGAGAGTACTTCATCTGCATCGAGGGAGAGTATCCACTCATTTTTTGCATACTCTGTAGCTCTATTTTTAGTAGGGCCAAAGCCTAAAAAATCTCCTTGGATGAGATTTACATTGGAAAAACTGTTCGCTATTTCATCAGTTCTGTCTGTTGAGTTGTTACTATAGAGTACAACATCCTCAAAAACTTCTAAGGCTTCTAGGACTGGCTGAAGAGTTGCTTCTGCATTTTTGACAATCATAACACATGAGATATGCTCTATCTTAGTCATTGACTGGTTTTCCTTTGAGTCTCTTTTTAAAGTTTTTTACTCTCTTGTTTTTGTTTGAGTAGTGAAGAACTTTTTTTGTAAATGACTCACTACAGTTATAGTGTTTTGCATATTCATCTGCCATTGTTTCAAGTATCTCATCATGAGCCCAAAGTTTAGAAAAATTCTCTGCACGCAAATCCTCAGAGAGTTCTAAAAACTTCATACGGTTGATGTCTACTATTTTAAATACAAGAGCATCATTCTCGCGTTTAATAAGGATATTTCCAGGAGAGTAGTCATCATGAAAGATACCTGCATTGTGTAGCTCTAGTGTAAAACGGGCAAAAGCACGGAATATCTCTTCTTTGTTGGGAAAGTTACTATCAAGAAGAGGCTCCCTAATAGTGAAGTCATACTTAAACTCTTCACTCACAAAGTAACTTTCGTTAAGTAGACCATACTTATAAAACTCTATGTAGCCAATAGGATCAGGAGTAAAATCACCAATCTTGACAGAGTACTCATAAGATTTTTTTGCCTTGGAAGAGCGAAAAAATGTATAGGCAATTTTGTTGATGATATTAGGTACTTTAAAAGATTTTACTACTGTTGAACTGTTCTCGTAAGAGATGATTTTGAGTTCATTTCTTGCCTTGTGGATAGTGGAACTTCCAGATGAAAAATAGCTCTGTATATTTGTTAAGAATGGTGTAAATGAAGAATATTTTTTATTTAAGGTGTGGTTCATTTCTATCTCATGATTTATTTTGTATAATGTAAATTATACAAGAAAAGCGATTAGCTTGAACTAAAAAGTGGATAAACTAAGAAAAGATGCTAAATGAAAAATAAAAATATTTTAGAGTTTTGCCTTGCTCATGGGCTGGGTGGATTGGAGATGTATATCTCAAGCTGTTATGAAGAGTTTTCTAAAAAAACAGTTTGTAAGGTTGTTGTTAGTCCAGATAGTAAGCTTGATAAGTACTTAGATATGAGTGATAAACTTTATGTGAAACGCAGTAAGTTTTTTCCTTTTATTTCAGCTTGGAAGTTAGCGAAGTATATAGATAAATATGAAATAGACATCGTGCATTTTCACTGGACAAAAGATATAATTACCGCTGTTCTTGCAAAAAAAATGAGCAAAAGAAAGCCTAAACTTGTGCAGAGTCGCCATATGAATATGACACGTTTTAAAGATGATTTTTACCATAGATGGCTCTATAAAAATATTGATATGATGCATGCTGTGACTAAGCAAGTGAAAGCACAACTAGAAAAATTTATTCCAAAAGATATACGACCTCAAATTGAGATGGTATATCTTGGAGTAAAAGAGCCTGAGATTAATGAAAAACGAGTAGAGCTATTACGAAAAAAGTATCATATTTCTGATGAGTTTGTTATAGGGATAATAGGGCGAATAGTAGAGGCAAAAGGCCAGTACAAAGTGATAGAGGCATTTGCAAGTTTAGATACGTTAAATGCTAAACTTTTAATAGTCGGCTCAGCTATGAATGAAGAGTATTTAGTTGAGGTGCAGAAAAAAATAGATCAATTAGAGATATCTGATAAAGTAATTTTTACAGGTTTTACAAAAGAGATAAATGAACATATACAACTTCTTGATGTCAATGTTTTGGCAACAAATAATGAAACATTTGGGCTCGTTATTATAGAAACTATGGCAAATAAAACTCCTATAATTGCTACAAATAATGGAGGTCCATTGGAAGTTATCGTAGATGGAGTGAATGGAATGCTCTTTGATGGAAGTAGTGAAGATTTGGCACTCAAGATACAAAAGCTTTATAAAGGCAAAGTATTTGCTCAAAGTTTAACAGAACATGCTTACCACACTATGCATGATAAATTTGAGTATACTAAACAGTTGAATAAGTTGTATGTTAATTTACAAGAGGAGTGCTAGATGAAAGGATTTTCTTTTATTCAAAAATGGAGAAATAAAATTCGTATAAAAGGTTTACATACAGTTTTATTAGCAAGTAATGTTAAGATAGTGAATTGTAAAATAGAGATAAAAGGCAGTGCAAACAGTCTCATAATTCATAGTGGAACTACTTTACGAAATGTGCAGATAGAGATACTGGGAGATAATAGCCTTATAGAAATAGGCAAAAACTGTATCGTTGGTGGCAACTCTTACCTCTCTGTAAAAGAGTCTACAAGTCTAATAATAGGTGAGGACTCAATGCTTTCAAGAAATGTAAAAATTATGACATCTGATGGACATCCAATTTATCAAAATGCTAATGTAATAAATGCTGCAAAAGATATTAATATAGGAAAAGGATGCTGGTGTGGAGATAATGTCACTATCTTAAAAGGTGTAAATGTTGGCAGTGGAAGTGTAGTGGGTATTAACAGTACTTTAACACACGCTATAGCAGATAATGTAGTAGCAGTTGGTAATCCGGCTAAGGTTGTTAAGACCGATGTATCTTGGGCCCATTAGTTTTTTTGATTTGTGGCTGATTTAATAAACCAGCAAAGAGTGCAAAAAATGTCATTGGACTCATAGTATGTAAAGTATTATGTGTGAGACTAAAGAGAACAAAGGTTGTTGCAAATAGATAACTGATAAGCTTATCCTCTTTAGAATTGATTTTAAAAGTGAAGAGGGCATAGATAATCATGAGAGAGATGAATAATCCAATGATACCTAACTGAACAGATATAGTAATAAAGGCACTATGATAATCTGCATAGTGTTTTATGTTTTTTAAATTAAAATTATTTGACTTTAGATATTGTTCTGCATGTGCCATGTTATATGATAAGCCTGTTCCTAAGAAAGGATTATCAAGAAATGTATCTACTCCTAAGATACTAAGAGCAACTCGTCTTGAACCACTATGATCGAAGTCATGTTCTAAGATCATTTTATCAAGTCCATTATAGAGTTGTATTGAACGATTTTTAAAATTTGGGCTGTAGTTAAATGCTAAAAGAAAAACGACCGTTAGTGTAGATACGGCAATGAGTATGGCTTTAATTTTAGATTTGATAAAGTGTAAGCCGATAATGAAAATAAGAACAATAAAAATTACTTGACCCGTTTTCCCTCCATTGACAAATAGATTAATACTTGCTGTGAGAGAAAAAAAGAGGTAGCCTAGTCTATACTTTAAGGTCTTTTCATAGTATGCTTTAACTAATAGGGCACTTACAGTAAATGCAAGAACACTGCTATATGCCATATGACTCATAAATGGTGTGGGATCACGTGGTGAGACATTTTTGTAGTGAATGAGCTCAAAAAATATTCCATACGAGAGTAATTCACTAGCAAATACAGCAAGAAAAAAGGCAGAAAAAACATGTTTTGTATAAGTTCTGTCAAAAGAAGAGTAGAAGATAAATATAGTGATTAAATGATGGTATTTGGCAATATATCGCAATGAAACTTCTACATCTCCATGCCATAAGATAGAAAGTGCACTAAATCCAATAAGTAGAAAAATCGAGAGGCTTAATAGATTTCTTTTGTAAAGATTATACTTTTCTTCCCAGTTACCTTCAAGAAGCCAAAGAAGAACCAAAAGTACCTCTAATGTGTTAGTTAGTGCTCTAGAAACTGGAAAACTAAAAGCATAAGCTACTAGCAAAAAACTAATATACTTTGTAAAATTAATTGGCTTCATAGAAATTTAATCCTTGTTTTGCAAATGAAAATATTTATTTAAAACAAGAATAGATATGAGATCTTCTCTAGATTTATCTTTAAACTGCTCAACATAGATATGGGCATTCTTAATAATATCTAGCGCCTCATCTGTATGTGTAGTATAATAGAGTATCTTTTCTTCTAAATCAGAATAGTCCTCTTTTAATAGTATATAGTGATAGTTTGGAATAAGAGTGCCTTCCATAAACCATGTTTCATATTTTGGTTTTGTCATAAAAGCGAGAGAGTTTGAAGATAATACCCATTTTAGATTTGAGGCTACATCAGTACCTTCAATAGCTAAAATAAATTTATATTCAAGTTGTTTCTTTAGTGAAAGTTTTTCTTTTACCCACTTGACACTATTTGGATTTTTATCACTGTTTTTTATAATTTGACCAACATCACAAAGAGAGTGTGTATAAAAATTTTCTAAAAATTGTTGCCTGTGTTTTTGGTGTGCTTTTCCTCTCCAGACAAGTAGGTCTTTTTTCTTATTAAAAGGAATATCATTTGAAATAAAAATAAAGTGACGTACTTTGTTGAGCTTCATAAGTATAGCATTTTGGTTGTTTTCAGAGATAGGACGACTCTTTACTAAACGTGGTATCTTCGGAATTTCAGTAATATCACCAAAAAGGTAGGCTATTTTAGAATTTAGTGAAAAATACTTGAGGTATTCAAGGAGGTCAAAAAAATATGTTTTCTTTTTTTCTGTAGAGATAAAATTTTGCGATGATATAAATTCTGAAGTAATTTGGTATGGATCAGTTAATTTATTGTAGTATGAAACTCGCTGTTCAATATAGCTTCTATTTGCATCTGTAAGAGCATTTAAAATTTTAGGAAGTTTCCTCTTATAAAAGTAAGTAGGTGTTAAAAGTTTGAAAACAGCCCTGAAATAGTAAACAGGTTTAGTATTTTTATTAAAGTCAATTCTAATAGTGTCTTTCAGATTCATGCTTCACCTTACTTATATAAAGTTATTATAGTCTATATGTGGTAAAAAATTTATTAATACAATAAAAGTAATAAAAAGAGTGATATAATTTCATAATTATTATAAAGGCTCTTAATGAAATATATTATAAGTATTATACTTTTTTTTACACTGCTCTATAACGGAGTAATATTTTACATTGATAAAAATATGCCTCAGAGAGTACAAGCATCGGTTTATGATAACTGCCATAAGGTCTGGTCTTCTCGTGGTATTTATAACTCTTGGCCTGAGCAAAATAGTTTATTGGCCTTTAAAAGGGCTTTTGAAGTAGGGCATATTGGGATAGAAGTTGATTTCTATTATGATGTAAAGATGAATAGGTTTATAATTTCACATAACAGACCAAAAAAAGATAAAGAGGGAAATCTTCATTATACTCTTAAAAATGGCAAGTTACTTACACTTGAAGAACTTTTTAAAGAGACAGCAAAAGGACACTACTACTGGTTAGACTATAAAAATTTAGATAGGCTCTCAGATGAAGATGCACAAAAAGCTATAAAACGCTTAAACATTATAACTAAGGTAGATAATGTCAAAGAGAGAGTCTATTTAGAAGGCTCGACTCCTTGGCATATAGAAGACTATACAAATGCTGGGTATAAAACACTTTTTGCATTTCAGCCACTACCACATAGTTCTATTATCGCATCACTCTCTTCAAATATCTATAAAATAGCTTATTATTTTTATGATATGACAGCCATAGCAATGCCCTATGGAAAACTTGATGATGCGAAGTATAATGTGATAACACAAAAAAATCTCAAGGGTATCCCTACTTTTTTGTTTCATGTGCCAAATGATGATGCACTACTTCATAAGTTAGTGAAAAAAAAGGATGTAAGAGTACTTTTAGTTGGTCGTGATGAGAGTATTAGTCGTCCTGATATTACATCTTGCTCTGTGAATTAGGAACTAGGGATTGAAACAAATTTTTAAGCGTTATTTACCTTACATAAAAGAGTATAAAGTTCAGTATTTTTTGGTACTCATTGGTATCATACTGACAGTGAGTGCTACTGCAGCTACAGCATATATCATGAAGCCTTTAATGGATGACCTCTTCATCTCGAAAGAGGAGTCTATGCTCTATATTATTCCTTCTGGATTAGTAGGTATTTACTTTTTTAAAGCGATTGGGCGTTATGTTCAGTCTGTCTATATGAACTATATTGGACAGCACATTGTATCACGTTTTCGTGAGATACTTTTAGAAAAAATAATTTCTCTTGATATGGCATTTTTATATGTAAATCGTAGTGGTGAGCTTATTTCTCGTGTAACAAATGATATAACACGTATTCAGTACTTTGTCTCAAATATGTTACCTGAGCTCTTGCGTGAGGCTTTAACTGTAGGTGCTCTTGTAGGCTATGTGATCTATCTTAATCCTCATCTGGCATTTTATGCACTTGTCATTATGCCTCTTATAATCTATCCTTTGATATTAGTGGCAAAAAAACTTAAAAAGTATTCGCATCGTTCTCAAGCAAAAAATGCAGATCTTATGACTCGCCTTACAGAAGTCTTTAACAACTCAGAAGTTATCAAAGCAAATGCGACAGAGAAGTATGAGATGGCTCGTTTTAGTGAGCAAAACTGGCAGTTTTTTAAGATCAATATGAAGTCTGTATATGTAGGGGAAATAGTCTCTCCTTTTATGGAAGTTATCGGTGCTTTTGGATTAGCAGTAGTTATTTTTGTAGGTGGTAGAGAAGTTTATGATAGTCGAATGAGTGTAGGTGATTTTACAGCATTTTTAACTGCTGTTGGGCTTGTCTTTCAACCCATTCGCCGTATAGGATCTATCTATTCGAAGATCCAAGATGCAGTAGCAGCAAGTGAGAGAGTTTTTGAAATACTTGATACAGAAAATAAAATAGTAGATGGTGTAAGTGAACTGCAAGAAGATATAAAAACAATAGAGTATAAAAATGTTGTGTTAGCTTATGAGGGTACAAATCTACTAGATGGTATTAATCTTAAAATAAAGAGTGGTGAGAATATTGCTTTAGTAGGTGATAGTGGTGGTGGAAAATCAACACTCTTGAATATGATACTGCGTTTTTATGACCCAGATAGTGGTGCAGTGTATGTCAACGGTATAGATCTAAAAGAGTTCACACAAAAATCTCTCAAACATCATATCTCTTTAGTGACACAAAGAATCTATATCTTTCAAGATACTTTAGCTGCAAATGTAGCCTATGGTGAAGATAGCATAGATGAGGATAAAGTAATAAAAGCACTTAGACTCGCAGATGCATATGCATTTGCTCTCGCCTTAGAAAATGGGATACATACCATGATGAGTGAAGCGGGGAGTAACCTCTCTGGTGGTCAAAGGCAACGTTTGGCAATAGCTCGTGCCATCTATAAACATGCTTCACTTTTACTCTTTGATGAGGCAACATCTGCACTAGATAATGAGAGTGAAAAACGTATACAAAAAGCACTAGAAGAGTATACAAAAGATAAAATCACTATTACTATTGCTCACCGTTTAAGCACTATTGAAAATGCAGATAAGATTTTAGTCCTGCAAAAAGGTAAAATAGTCTCAAGTGGATCACACCAAGAACTGCTTCAAAACTCAGAAGTTTATCAGCGTTTAGCTGGAACATTTGAAAAATAAAAAGGAAAAAAATTGGCTCTTATAAAATATCTCTTAAAATATTATTTTTACATCATTAGTATTACTTTTGTTGGGCGTTTAGCTCTTTTTACACTCTACTTTGATAAGTTACAAAATAGTGATGCAAGTATCTGGCTGACATTTATTTATGGACTTCGTATGGATAGTATCGTGGCGAGTGCTCTGCTTGTCGTTCCTACTCTGTTAGTAACATTATCCCCTAAGATACTAGAAAAATTTGTAGAGATTTTTTTAAAGTACTATTTTTTAGTAGTACTCTCTTTTCTTATCTACATTGAAAATGCAACTTTTCCTTTTATAGCTCAGTATGATGTCCGACCAAATTACCTTTTTGTGGAGTATTTAGTCTATCCACAAGAAGTTTTTTCTATGATATTCGCTGAGTATAAACTAGAACTTTCTATTGCACTTGCAATGATAGTGGTGTTCGCTCTGTTGTATCTCAAAAAAGTAGAACATTCACTCTCCTCTATTTATGCACTTGCATATTGGAAACGAGTACTATTACTGCTTCCCTTAGTAGCTATCTTATTTTTAGGTATCCGCTCTTCTTTTGGACATAGACCAGCAAATATATCAGATGCAATGTATTCCTCAAACAGAGCACTTAATGAGATAACAAAAAATTCACTTTATTCTATTCTCTATGCAGTCTACACAAATCGTATTAGTGGCAGCAAAAAGCTTTTAGAACAGTATGGAAAGATGGACCTTAAAGAGGCCTACTCTCGTGTACATAAACTATTAGGCATAATTCCAGATGATAGTACACTTCCTTTAACACGAGTCGAAAAAACTCACTTTAAACAAAGTCATCCAAAAAATCTTGTTATCTTTGTACAAGAGAGTTTAGGCTATCAGTTTGTACAGTCTGTTGGTGGGGAAGTCGGTATCACTCCTCATCTGAATAAACTTTCTACTGAAGGGATTCTCTTCCATGATCTTTCATCAAATGGTACAAGAAGTATTCGAGGCTTAGCAGGTCTAAGTGCTGGTAACTACTCTGTTCCAGGTAAGGGAGTACTTAAACGTAATAAATCACAAAGTGATTATTTTACAGTAGCATCTCTTTTAAAGCCTTATGGATATTATTCGATGTTTATTTATGGTGGAGAGAGTCGTTTTGACAATATGAAAGGGTGGTATCTAGGGAATGGTTTTGATGAAGTTATAGATGAAGATAAGTTTAAAGATCCAAAATTTGTAGGTACTTGGGGTGTTTGCGACGAAGAAGTAGTTACTCGTGCAAATGAGGAGTTTAAGAAGCTCTATGCAAAGCATAAAAAATTTGTAACAGTAATGTTCTCAACTTCAAATCATTCTCCTTTTGACTATCCTGATGGGAAGATTAAACTTATTAAAGGTGTACCAAAGAAGAGTGTAAAAAATGCCATTAAGTATGCTGATTATTCTATCGGGAAGTTTATTGAAATGGCTAGAGCAGAAGAGTATTATAAAGATACGATTTTTGTCATAGCTGCGGATCATAATGTTCGTGTTTATGGTGCAGATATGGTTCCTGTAGATATGTTCCATATTCCTGGGCTTATTTTAGGTGGAGGTGTGAAGCCAATGGTCTATAAAAATATAGCGACACAACCAGATGTTTTAGCTACGGCACTTGACCTTATAGGGTTAGACCTCAAGTATCCAATCATGGGGCACTCTATCTTTAGTGATAAAAAGAAAAATATTTCACTTATGCAGTTTCACAACTCTTATGCACTTAGAATAGGGAATAAGGTAGCTGTAGTGAGACCAGGTAAAAAAGCGATGACCTTTAACTATAGAGCTCACGATAAATATGTACCCAAAGAGAGTTATCTCACTGAGACAGAGCATGATACAGAGTTAGAAAATGACACCTTGGCACTTTTAGTAGTTCTTAATGATCTCTACTCGAAAAAGCTTTATAGAGAAAACTAGTGTTAGATAGGTCTGTAAAAAATAAGTATGCAAAGGTTAAGAATGATTGACAGAATAAATAAAGTATATGTTTTGCATGTAAAAAAAGGTTACGAAGAAAGAGCTATCCATATGGAAAAGGAACTGAAGAAATTTGATATTGCATTTGAATATATGCTAGATTATGATATCCCCGATTTAACCGAAAATGATTTAAACAAATATTATAAAAATAATGATTTAGATCAGCCAAACTTATCAGTAGGAATGAAACATATCGAAGTGCTAAATAAAATTGTAGATAATCAATTTGCTTTGACTTTAGTATTTGAAGATGATGTCTATTTAGAAGATAATTTTATAGAAATAGTGAATAAAACTATAGATGAGTTAGCCCTGAAAAAATCAGCAAATGTAGTTTCTTTAGGGAATGCTGGTAATCTGTATGTTGATACAAAAGATCTTAAAGAAAATCAGTATTTATATCAAGCTAAAAGACATCGTGCAGCTGATTCTTATTTAATTGATTTAGAGGCTGCAAAATCACGTTTATCATGGCTTCTAGAAAATAAAACAGATGAGACAGCGGGCCATATGTACAATACTATAGATAATGAAGTTGGCAATACAATATATTGGCTAAGTCCAACAGTTGTAGAGCAAGGCTCTCAGAATGGATTTATGAAAAGTTCAGTTTCTAAAAATAAGTTTTTTCATAGATATAGATGGCTTTGGCGAGATTTTAAGAAAAAACATAATATTTAAATGAAGGGTAGCTCTAAAAACTAGCTTTTATCCGTCTATTAGCAAAATTTAGAGATAATCGCGGTAATTAAATAAATACAATGGATTCTTATGTTAGATTATTCAAAATTTTTAAAGTACTCAAAACCAGGACCGCGTTATACATCGTATCCAACTGCATTAGAATTTAGTGATGCCTATGAGTACGATACTTACATCAAAAAGATGGAGGCTCAAGACTCTTCTCGTCCTTTGAGTCTCTATTTTCATCTTCCTTTTTGTAAAAATGCTTGTTACTTTTGTGGATGTAGTGTTGTTTTTACTTCAAAAGAGGACAAAATGCTTCGTTATATGGAGTACCTCAAACGCGAGTTAGAGATACTTTCCAAGCACCTTGATTGTAAACGCCAAGTTATTCAGATGCACTTTGGTGGGGGAACACCTACTTTTTTTACAGCAGATCAACTTAAAATAATTATTGATGAGATTAAGTCTTACTTCCCTAACTTTATTGAGGGTGCTGAAATTTCTTGTGAGATTGACCCTCGCCATATCAATGAAGATCAGATGCGAGTGATGAGTGAAGCTGGTTTTAACCGTGTGAGTTTTGGTATTCAAGACTTTAATGAAAAGGTGCAGATAGCTGTTCACCGCGTTCAGCCTTATAGTATCACAAAAGATGCGATGGATTTGGCTCGTAAATACAATATGCTCTCAGTAAATGTAGACCTTATTTATGGACTACCATTTCAAACACTAGAGACTTTTAAAGAGACTCTAGCCTTGGCTATTACTCTCAATCCAGATAGATTTGCCGTCTTTAACTATGCTCATGTGCCTTGGCTTAAAAAGACTATGAGAAAGATAGATGAGACGACTCTTCCTCTTCCTGATGAAAAGCTTGCTATCATGCAGTACACTATAGACTTTTTAACATCAAATGGCTATAAAATGATAGGAATGGATCACTTCGCAAAACCTGAAGATGAACTCTTTAAGGCCATAGAAAAAGGTGAACTTCATAGAAACTTCCAAGGCTACACAACAAAAGGTGGAGCAGACTTAATAGGTGTTGGACTCACTTCAATAGGTGAGGGTGCCGATAGTTACAACCAAAACTTCAAAGTAATGGTAGAGTATGAAGAGGCTATAGATGCTGGACGTTTACCATTTGAACGCGGTGTTGTTTTAAACGCGGATGATCAAATCCGTCAATATGTCATCATGGAGCTTATGAGTAACTTCAAAATTGATATAGAGCGTTTTAATAAACTCTTTGATGTCGATTTTTCTACTTACTTTGCAGATGCACTTGAAGAACTCAAACCTTTTGCTGAAGATGATCTTCTCACTATGGATGATAAAAGTATAGTCTGTAGCGAGACAGGAACACTACTCATTCGTAACATCGCTATGCCTTTTGATGCTTATATGCACCAACACAAAGCAAGTAAAAAAACATTTTCTAAAACGGTATAAGTATGGATAAAAATTTAGACGATATCTTTAGTTTTGATGCAATCCAAGATGACTGTGTCAAGTGTGGAAAGTGTATACCTGTCTGTACTATTCATAATGTAAATGCGGATGAGGTTACTTCTCCTCGTGGTTTTATAGACCTACTTGGTGCTTATAAACGCGGTCAACTAGACTTAGATAAAACTGCAAAAGATATTTTTGAGTCATGTTTTTTATGTACAGCTTGTGTTGAGGTCTGTCCAAAATCTCTTCCTACAGATATGATTATAGAGCAAGTTCGCTCAGACATTGCACAAAAGTTTGGTATCGCATGGTATAAAAAAGCCTTCTTTTTACTTCTTCGCCATCGCTGGCTCAATGATCTCGCGTTTAAGATGGGCTGGGTATTCCAGACCTGTGGTTTTAAGATAAAAGCTGACATAGACTCGATGCACTCGCGTTTTAATCTGCCTATGCTTAAAGCAGATAGACTTCTACCAAGTCTCAAAAAAACATCTTTTTTAAACTCACACCCAGAAAATATAAACAATGGTGGTAAAAGAAAAGTAGCTATTTTTATAGGCTGTCTTGGAAACTACAATTTTAAAGATGTTGGAGATTCACTCTTAGAGATTCTTGAAACTCTTGAGATTGATTCCTTTTTAGCAAAGAGCCAGAAGTGCTGTTCTGCACCTGCTTACTTTACAGGTGACTTTGATACAGTGGATTATAACGCGAAGTTCAATATCGAATACTTTGAGGGATTTAGCGAGGATGTTGAGGCTATCATCGTTCCTGAAGCTACATGTTCGGCAATGCTTAAGATAGACTACGAACACTACTTTCATGACCAACCGGAGTGGAAAGCTCGTGCAAAAGCTGTAATGAGCAAGGTTTTTATGGCGACAGAATGGCTACAAAACCATACAGAGCTTGAAGCTCTCTTAGCGAGTAAAAAGCAGACACCAAAGATAGTGACTTATCATGACCCTTGCCATGCAAGAAAGATGCAGGGTATTCATGAAGAGCCAAGAAATCTCATCAGACAAAACTACAAGATAGTTGAGATGAGTGATCCTAACACTTGTTGTGGATTTGGTGGTGTAACTATGCAGAGCGAGAAGTATCACTTCGCAAAGGCAGCTGGAATTCCTAAGGCTGCTATGATTAAAGCAACAGGAGCGGAGATAGTAAGTGCTGAGTGTTCAGCATGTCGTATGCAGATAAACAACTCTATGGGTGTGGAGAGTACTACTATCTTTAAAAACCCTATAGAGCTTATTGCTGAAGCACTAAGGAGCTAGGATGGAGTATTTTACTTGGAGTGTTAACCCCGTAGCTTTTGCTTTTGGACCTATTCATGTCTTTTGGTACGGTATACTTTTCGCTTCTGCGATTTTAGCTGGACTACAGTTTATGAAGTGGGTCTATAGGACAGAGGGTAAAGATGAAGAGGTTTTAGAGTCTATGTTCCTCTACATAGTTATCGGCATAGTTGTAGGAGCGAGATTAGGGCATGTACTCTTTTATGATCCAGCATACTACTTCGCACACCCTGCAAAAATTATCGCTGTTTGGGAGGGTGGTCTTGCCTCTCATGGTGGGGGTGCAGGTGTTCTTTTAGCTCTGTATCTTTTTGCTAAAAAACATCAGCTGAACTACTTATGGTTACTCGATCGTGTTGCCATTCCTACAGCACTCTTTGGCTTTTTTGTCCGTATGGGGAACTTTATGAACTCTGAGATAGTAGGTAAGCCTACTGATGTGCCTTGGGCAGTTGTATTTACTCGTGTGGATTTATTACCGCGCCATCCCGCACAGCTTTATGAGTCTTTCTCTTATCTTTTTATCTTTTTACTCCTTACATATCTTTACAAAACAAAACGCAACTCCCTAAAAAATGGTTTTCTATTTGGGCTATTTTTAGTACTTATCTTCACTGTACGTCTACTTGTGGAGTTTGTCAAAGTGAAGCAAGCAGACTATGACACAAGCTTTTTGATGATGACAACAGGACAGGCTTTGAGTATTCCTTTCTTACTTGTTGGACTGGGTTTAATGCTTTGGAGTTTTAAGAAGTAGTGCAAAAGTTTATAGCAGTTTACTTTATCTTTATAAATGTGGCTGCATTTGTAGTGTTTAGCTTTGATAAGTACCGTTCTCGGATAGGAGCCTCTCGTATAAGCGAGAAGGAGTTACATACTTTTTCGCTATTAGGTGGGTTTTTAGGGGCAAGTTTAAGCATGGCACTCTTTCGCCATAAGGTCTCTAAACCCTCTTTTCTTATCAAGCATATTTTGATTATGTTCGTGTGGATTGGATCGGTAGTCTATTATTTTACAGAAATAAATCCACTGAATTTTCTTGGAGTCTCTTAAAACTCTCAGCGTTTACTAGGGTGCACCTTTTTATCTCTATGTACAGAACGTTTCCAGAAGTGTGTTACCGCCCAGTAAGCAAGAGATGCACTACTTATAGAATAAAATAGAGCACCAGTGTAAAGTGGTATAAATATATCATCAATATTATCCTTAAACCACTCCAAGCTCATATGAACTTCACCAATCTCACTTCCAAGAAAAAAAGAGCCAGTATAGTACTCAACAACATAGATAGGTGGCATAGTAAAAGGATTTGTTATCCATACCATGGCGATAGCGATGGGGACATTAAAACGAAAGAATGGCATGAAGAGAAGTACAGCTGCCATCTGCATAGGCATCGGGATAAACGCGATAAATAGACCGAGGACAACACCTCTTGTTATCATTTTTCTATTTGGAAATAAAAACTCTTGGGGAACCTTGGATTTTTTAATAAAAGCTTTGAGTTTCTCACTTTTTATTGTATTTTTAAGTTTTCTTCTAATCATCGTTATCTGAACCTTCAAGTGTAGCTAAAGGTTTATCAAAATAATAGCCTTGAGACTTATTGACACCTAGAGCAATAAGCTTATCGTTGATCTCTTTGGTCTCAACAAACTCCCCTATAGTCTCTATCTTCATCTCTTTAGCAAAAGCAACGATGACGGAGGTAATAAGTGCTGATCGTTTATCATGTGTGATCTCTTTTATGATACTACCATCTATCTTGATAAAGTCTGCTTGTAAACGCATTAGGTGTTCAAAGTTTGAGTAGCCTGTACCAAAGTCATCTATCGAGATACGGCATCCATATGATTTTATCATAGTGATAAACTCTTCTATTTCATCAAAGTTTTCTATACTCTCACTTTCAACAATTTCAAATATTACACGTTCTGAAATATTGTATTTTTTTAAAGTCATTACGATGAAATCAGTTATTTCTTGATCTAAAATATCATCAATAGTTAGGTTGATAGAAAATTCATAATCATTATCTTTAAATGCTTCAAAACTTTTAGTAATAACAATCTTTGCAAGTTGCTTATAGAGTTTTGCTTTTTTTGCTATCTCTAAAAAGTAGTATGGAGTCACTATGTTTCCTTGCTTATCAATAAGTCGAATAAGTGTCTCAAACTTCTTATGCTCCGGATGTTGATGATCTACGATTGGTTGATAAAACATTCTTATTCTATCCTCAGCAATGGCAGACTTTATCTCTCTTATCCATTTGAGATTATTTTTATACTCACTATTCAATGAAAGCTCTTCTGTATATAACTTCAAGGATTTAAACTCTTTTCTTGCTGCAAATATAGCCATGTTTGCAGTAGATATAAGATGAGTGTTCTCTTCTTTTGATATACCTATCGTGATGCTAAGTGAGATCTCTTGATCATCTATCTTGATAGAAGATTTGCTACATCTTTTTTGCAGAGCATTTGCTTTCTCTGTGAGTTTATTTGTATCTTTTTCTTCAGTGATAAGAGCAAACTCATCACCACTAAATCTATAAAGTGTATTACGAGTAGCTTTTTTATAAAAAGAGTCGAGTAAATGTGCAAACTCTTGGAGAACTTGATTTCCAAAATCTTCACCGTAAAGGTTGTTGATATGGCTAAAGTTGTCTATGTTTATGAGAATACAAGATTTTTCTTTATCTGTATTTATATCATCATAAAGGGCATTTCTGTTTTTTAAACCGGTTAAAGAATCTATGTAGAGAAGATGTTTGAGCTCCTCAGTTTTTTCAAGGAGTGCATCATGCTTTATGCGTAGTTGCTCATCTGTATTTTTATCTTTTTCCTCTGTAAAGTAGCGGATAAGGAAGTAGATACCAGAAAGGGCAATACTGATATTGAGAATATAAAAGACCTCTACAGCAGTAGAACTCATTTCAATATGAATAATATTTTCAAGCCACTGATCTATTAAAGCAGAAAATATAACAAGTCCTATAAATGAGTATAACCAATAAAGGGATTTTGGTCCCTTGTCATGAATAAGTGCTGTGACGGGTGCAAAAAATGCCCAGATAAAGATATAACTGCTCTGAGAAAAACCACCAAGTGACCACATAAGCATAAATGGAAGTAAAAGTATAAGTGTCATCTGTACTTTTTGGATAAAAATAATATCTTTAGTTTTACTAAAAATGAGGACTGTAACGATAGACGCTACTGTGTAAAACATCGGGATAGAAGCAGGAAAATGTTCTCCTAGTCCAAAGTATATGAGAGACCAAATAAATCCTACTGGGCTTATTATAACTGGTACCATGGTAATAGATATTTTTTTGAGTCGCAACTGTTCACTGTCGGACTCTTGAATACCAAGACGAAGTGTATAATGAATGAATTTTTTAATAATGTCTAAGATTTTCTTGCCTAATTCTGAATTATATATAAAACATAATTATATCACAAAATAATTAAATATAGAATTTGTCTTGTAAAAGTGGCTGTCTAAATTCTAAGAAAGATATGGTAAAATTGCACTTATATAAAGAGTATAAAGGGTCAAAAATGTCATTTGAAAAACTAGGAATTATAAAGCCACTGCTAAGTGCAATAGCTGATTTAGGGTATAAAAGCCCGACTACTGTACAAACGCGAGCTATTCCTTTGGTTTTAGCAAAGAGTGATGTTTTTGCCACAGCTCAAACAGGAACTGGTAAAACTGCTGCATTTGGCCTGCCACTTCTCCAGCGTTTACGTAAACCACAAGAAGGCAAGGGCGTTCGTGTTGTTATCCTCTCACCTACTCGTGAGTTAAGTATTCAAATCTATGAAGACTTAGAAAAATATGCGAAAAACATGAAGATAAATATCATGATATTAGTCGGTGGAAAAGACCTTGAAAAACAGCGTCAAAAACTCAAAGAGGGTGTTGAGATAGTTATAGCAACACCAGGGCGATTGATGGAGCATACAGAGAGTGGTCTGAGCCTTAAAGATGTAGAAGCTTTTGTTCTTGATGAAGCGGATAGAATGTTGGACATGGGATTTACTAAAGATATACGAAAAATCCATCCACTTCTTCCTAAACGCCACCAGACACTTCTCTTCTCAGCAACATATAGTGAGAAGGTTCGTAAACTCTCAAAGCTTGTACTCAATAAACCAGCATTTATAGAGACTGGAAAGAAAAACAGTACTGTAGATACTATCAACCAAAAAGCTTACTTAGTAGATACGACAAGAAAAGCGGCACTTCTTGCTTATCTCATAGGCTCAAGAAACTACCCACAAGTTTTAGTTTTTACAAGAACAAAAAAGAGTGCTGATGAGCTTGCGATAGAGCTTAAAAAAGATGGACTTAAGTGTGGTATTCTTCATGGAGATAAAACAAAAGCAAATCGTCTTAAAACTTTGACTCAGTTTAAAGAGGGACACTTTAAAGTACTCGTTGCGACTGACATAGCATCTCGTGGACTAGACATCGAGCACCTTCCTTATGTTATAAACTACGAACTTCCTTCTATCCCTGAAGATTATGTGCATCGTGTTGGTCGTACTGGTCGTGCTGGGCGTGAGGGTGAGGCAATAAGCCTTATAGATATTTATGAGAAGTATGACATTCGAGATATTGAGAAGCTTATAGGGCAGAAGATTCCTCAAGAGACTGTAGAAGGTTTTGAGCCTGATCCTACTATCCGCCGTAAAGATGTAGATGAGGTAAAACTCAAAGCTGAACATAAACGAGCATCAGGAAAGAAAGAACGTAAGTACAATAAAAACACATCGAGTGTGCCAACAACTAAAAAGCAGATGAAAGCGACTAAGAAGAAGAGAAAAACTACCAAACGCGATGGCTAATGTTCTCTAATTACGAGTTAGAAATCCTCTACAAAGATGAGCACTTAGTTGCCATCAACAAGCCCTCTGGACTCTTAGTCCACAAGTCTATGATAGATAAACATGAAATCTACTTTGCTATGAAGATATTAAGCAAGCAGATAGGACAGTGGGTTTACCCTGTTCACAGACTTGATAAAGCTACCTCTGGAGTGCTTCTTTTTGCACTTGACTCTTACACTGCGAAGCTACTGAGTGAGCAGTTCTCTCTTCACACCATTGAAAAAACATATATTGCTGTTGGGCGAGGGTATGTAGCA
>JALWTK010000099.1 GCA_027082875.1 Sulfurimonas sp.
TGAAAAAATCTTTAAGGGGTCGCTGTTGCTCCTCTTTGAGATAAAGAGTAGCCACCCCAAACATAATGGCAAACACAATGATCTGCATCATAGAGCCAGAAGCTAGCGCATGAAAAATATTTGTCGGAATAAAAGAGAGAAGCATACTCTCAAAAGAGAAAGGGGCGATAGTAGAAGCCTTATGAAAGGCAAGCCCAGCACTACTGACTTTCTCCCCAATACTAAAGATATTCATAGCGATGATGGCAGTAAGAACAGCCAGAGCAGTAGTAAGCATATAAAGAGCGATGGTTCTAAGCCCCATGCGTTTAAGATGCTCGATGGAACCAAGCCCTAAAATAGCAACAAAGATACTGGCAAAAACAAGGGGAACTACTATCATTTTTAAGAAGTAAACAAAAGCCGTCCCGATGACTTTTTGTTCTAAAGCAAGTTCAGGTAAAAAAGAGCCAAAGAGCACTCCAAGGATGATACCGACTACAACAAGAGTGTTGGTAGTGGAGTACTTTTTTATAGTTTTTATCATAAGAGATTCCCTAAAGTAAGTTTTTCTTTATCCAAAAAGATAGTACATAAAGTCCCCAAATATGCTGCTTAAAACTCCCTTTTGCTGCACCATTTATATACTCTCTTAGCTTGTCGCGTTTAAAGAGTCCTGTCTCTTCGTTGACCTCGTAGATGAGCTCTATTTTTTTAGAGCTGATGAGGTACTCCATGTAGGGATTTGAAAAGCCTTTTTTCTTACGTCCTAGTATCTTCTCATCAAGTTTTCCTATCATGACTTCTTTGAGTAGAGACTTTGTAACACCATCTTCGTAACGGAGTTTTGGGTCAAGAGAAAATAGAGTCTCTGCAAGTTTATGGTCTAGAAAAGGAGTGCGAGATTCTATACTATGAGCCATAGAGACACGGTCAAGTTTTGTTAAAAAGTGCTCTGCTTGAAAGAGGTTGAGGTCTATGTAACTGTACCAGAGGGACTCATCTGTGTGGGTAGAATTAAGAAATTTTTCTCTGTAGGGTGCTAGATATTTTAGTGAGTTATTATCTTTTACATTTCTCTTCATGAGTACATTTTTTTGCAAGTCGGTAAACTTTTCACCAGAGGTACGAAAGAGCAGGGTGTCATCAAAGGTGCGTTTGTACCACTCCCATTCTCGGTTCATAGAGAAGTTGGCTCGGAAGTACTTTTTGAGCCAGTTTTTGTGGGCGAGATTGCCAGCGACTTCTATATCGAGATACTCAAAGTACTCTCTGTAACCAAGGAAAAGCTCATCACTCCCCTCACCACTCATCACAACCTTGTAGCCGTCTTTTTTAATCTGCTCAAAAAGAAGATACAGAGGTACTGCCGCTGGGTCATTAAGTGGCTCATCCATAGTATCTAGGACTCTATCACTCGCGTTTATAAATGCAGCTTCATCTATCTCGACTTCTCTATTTTCTACCCTTAAAAATTCTGCACTCTCTCTCGCGTTTGCTCGTTCGTCATACTTAGCAAACTCTTTGTAGCCTAGTGTATAGGTCGGGAGGTTTAATCCTTGTTTTTTGGCATAGTAGTTGATGGTGGCACTATCTATGCCTCCTGAGAGGAGAGCGGCCATTGGCACATCAGCAGACAAACGCAACTCCATAGACTCTTCAAGTGTTGACTCTATTTTTTTAAGGGCTTCTGTTCTGTCGTGGATGATGGAAGAGGGTGTATCTAGTAAATCATAGTAGCATTTTACTTTGTACTCTCCACCTCTGTAGACTAGATACTCTCCAGCTGCAATTTTTTTAATGCCCTTAAAAAAGGTAAAAGGAGGAGTAGGCGCTAAAAAAGAGAGATAAGAGAGTAGGGCATCTTCATCCATCTCGGTTTTTTTTAAAAAGGGAGTGAGAGCCTTAAGCTCTGAAGCGAAACGAAACGCCGAGCTATCTTGCATAAAAAAGAGTGGTTTCTTCCCGAGTCTATCACGAAAAAGATAGAGAGTCTCTCCATCAAGCAGGGCAATAGCAAACATCCCACGAAGATGCTCCACAAAGGAGAGTCCCCATTTGAGGTAAGCTGCTATGATAACCTCACTATCACCCTCAGTAGCAAAAGGAAAATCAAGCTCGCGTTTAAGCTCTTTGAAGTTATAGATTTCGCCATTAAAAGAGAGATGGATGTTCTGGTGTTTGAGAGGTTGATGAGAGCGTTTGTCCCTATCTTGGATGCTTAAACGCTGGTGTGCAAAAAAGAGTCTTTCCTCTTGCACTACACCGCAGTAGTCAGGACCCCTATGGCTCATCTTGGCAAGTGCATCTCTAGCACTCTTGTCATTATAGTCTCCGATTATTCCAAATATTGAACACATATATCTTAGTTGAGTTTATTCAGAATGAATTTTAATATTTGGTTTTTAGTCACTATAAGTTTCCTCTAAAATAATCAGTATATTTTCTTATTATAGCAACTTTTGTGATATTTTAAGTGAAAATTAGGGGGGGGGGAGGAGTATAATTAGCTTAAGAATTATATTTAATTCTTAAAATTTAAAATAGCTTTTTTCAAGCGTCCTATTCAGCTGATTCTTTCCTTGAAGTTGAATACAATTCTTTTTTGAGGTGAAGTGATGAATAATATGAGTATAAGAGCAATCTTATTGAGTTCTTTTGCTGTGATGATAATAGCAATGAGTGTAATCTTTAGTTTAGGTTTTATAGCCTTAGATAAATCAGCAGATGGTGTGATAGAAACAGAGAGAACAAGCTTCTTGATGGCAGATGTTACAACAACTGAGAAGTCTATTTTAGAAGGTGTAGCACTCTCTTTATCTTACGAAGCTACAGGTGATACGAGAGAGTTACAGAAATATCAGCTTATCTTAGATAAAGCTACAAAGAGTGTAAACAGATTAAAAAAAGAGATTAAAATTCCAGAGCTTAAAGCTATTGTAATTATGATAGACACAAATTTATTAAACTATGACTCTGCTGTAAAAAATAATAGTGACTCTGTAAAAAGCATTAAGGATGTACTGCTCTCTAAGCTAGATATCTTACATATAAAGATAATGAAAATGCAAAAAGATGCCATTGAAACTACCAAAGGCACAGTGCTTAATTATAAAATTAGTATGACTACTGTAGGTGCTATTGCAATTATATTAGGTGTTCTTATCGCTTTTTTCGTTGCAAACTTTTTAGTAAAAAATCTTTTGACTATCCAAGATGCTGCAAGAGACCTCTCTTCAAGTGATGGAGATTTAACTAAAAGAATGCCTGTTATAGGTAAAAATGAGATAGGTATTTTAGCGATAGAAGTCAATAAATTTATAGAAAAAGTGCAAGAGACTGTTCGAGGAGCAAAAGAGAATGGGAGTGAAAATGCTTCTGTCTCAGCAGAACTCTCAGCAACTGCACTCGAAGTAGGGAACCGTGCAGAAAATGAAGCAAATCTAGTGGCAAATACTTCTGTAAGAGCGACTGAAGTTTTTGAAAACCTTAAAGCTACTGTCTTTATAGTCGCAAGAAGTGCAGAAGATGTGCAGAGTGCTATGAGTACTTTAGGGGAAGCTAAAGAGAGTGTGGGCGAGCTTTTAAATAGCATGAGTCTTACTGGTGAAAAAGAGATTGAACTCTCTGGAAATATGGAACAACTCCAACAAGAAGCAGCTTCAGTGAAAGAGGTGCTTTCTATCATAGCTGATATTGCCGATCAGACAAATCTTTTAGCACTAAATGCTGCCATAGAAGCAGCTCGTGCAGGAGAGCATGGACGAGGATTTGCTGTTGTTGCTGATGAAGTAAGAAAACTTGCTGAGCGTACACAAAAAAGTTTGACGGAGATAACAGGCACTATAAACCTTGTTATCCAGTCCATAGCTGATGCAAGTGGCAATATGCAAAATAATGCCAAAGAGTTCTCACTTGCAGTAGAAGAAGCAGATAAAGTAAATGCTCAAATAGAGAGTGTTCACGCTACACTCCATGATGCTTCAGAGGCGAGCAGACAATCTTCTGAGAGTTCAAATGTTATATCAACAGAAATGGAGAGTGTTATAAACAATATGAATGAGATTACTACTATCTCTACAGATAATGCAAGAAGTGTAGAAGAGATAGCAGGTGCAGCTGAGCATCTAAGTAATGTTACTGAAGAACTTAGACATACACTTGAACTCTTCAAAGCTTAAGAAACTTGTTCTTATCGGGGCTTCTACTGGAGGTCCTGGACTTTTAGAGAAGATAGTGAGTTCCTTAGCTGATGAGATTGATTTTACACTTGTAATCGCCCAACACATGGATGTTCTAGCACTCTTCTCCTTTGCAAAACGGCTCAATAGAATTACCCCCAATGAAGTCCTTTTTGTGCAAAATTCTCTCGTACTAGAAAACTCCAAAATCTATCTTTTAGAAGATAGCTCTTACTTTGAGCAAAACCGAGATATTTATATAAAAAAGTGTGAAGATAATAGAAGCTATTATCATCCTCAAATAGATACTCTTTTCTCTTTTGGTACAAGGCTTAAAAATGTAAAAGTGGTGGCTTATCTTTTGAGTGGCATAGGGCAAGATGGTGTAAAAGGGATGCTTGAACTCAAAAAAGCAAACTTCAAAACAGTAGCCCAAGATGAGAAAACATCCATCGTGTATGGAATGCCAAAAAGTGCTTATGAGCTTGATGCTTGTAGCTCTGTTATGAGTATAGATGAGATTGTCCAAGATATAAATAGGAACTAAAATGTTTTCATTGTTTAAAAGAAAAAGAGTAAAGCCAGTAGAAGAAATAGCTAAAAAAGTGGAGATTTCTTTTAATGATAGCGTTGCTAAAGAGATATTGGTGAAGATTAAAGATGAGTTTGGTTTAGATTATGAACGCCAAGAGCACATAACATTTAGAAAGCTTGAACGCTTTGCTCTCAAACATGATATTTATAATTTTAACAAGCTCTCTACTATGATAGAAGATTCTGAACTGTTTAAAAAAGAGCTTATCAATATGCTAACAGTAGGAGAGACCTATTTTATAGAGAGTTAGGGCATTTTGAGATACTCTCTCAACACATGGAGCAACATAGAGTCTCTAAAATACTCTGTGCACCCAGTTCTAGTGGGGAAGAGGTCTACTCTATTCTCCTTTACCTCTTAG
>JALWTK010000100.1 GCA_027082875.1 Sulfurimonas sp.
TGCCTCTTGTAGCTGACCTTACTAAAGAGATTTCAAAAGCATACGATGTTCTTTTAGATGGTGGTGTTGCACTACGTGGTTCATTCTTAATAGATGCAGATGGTACTATCCGTCATGCAGTTATCAATGACTTACCACTTGGAAGAAACATTGATGAGATGATCCGTATGGTTGATACTATGCTTTTTACTAACGAGTTTGGTGAAGTATGTCCAGCTGGTTGGGTTAAAGGTGACGAAGGTATGAAAGCAACTACGGAAGGTGTTGCAGAGTACTTAGCAAAACACGAAAACGAGTTATAGTAACTCATCTTTTATTTTATGCCTCTACTTTAGAGGCATAAAACTTCTTTCTTAAAAACTATACTCTATCGCTTATCATGCACCTTACATTTTTATTCTAGCTACTCCTGCAACACCTTTGTAAATGTATTATTAACCATTGAAGAGTATAATTTTCTGAGATAGTTACTAAATAATTATCGAATAGGAGAATTGACATGAAAATTATTGTATTAAGTTCATTGATATTATCATCAGCTCTACTCGCGACTACAGAAGTGAATACACTCTCTGCAGCCTTTAGTAAAGGTAAATCAAGTGCTAATATCAAATACTATTATATACAAACAGATAAAGACAAGTCATATACGAATCAAAAAAACACTTCGGCATATGCAAATACAGTAGGTGGTCAGTTACATTTTGACTCAGCATCATTGTACGGTTTTCGTACAGGCGTAACATTTATGACGACAAACCCCTTTCTTTTAGGTTCAAGTGTTGATGCATCCATTATTGGACGAGATAATGGAGTACGTATAGAAGGTAGTCCTTCTGGAGCAGTTGCAAGAAAAGGCTTTTCGGTTTTAGGTGAAGCATATATTGCTTATGATTATAAAAATGCTGGTATTTATATTGGAAGGGAAGTAATTCGCACTCCACTAATTAATGCAAAAGTTGTCAGATTATTGCCATCTGCTGTTGAAGGAGCTTCTGCTCATTATAATTTGGCAAAAAAAACAAAGGTTGACCTTTCTTATTATACTGGATTTAAACAGAGAACTTCTAATGTTTTTACAAATATTATCGAACATGCTTTAGGTGATAAAACAAAAGCTATTACAGGATCAAATTCTGGATCCTTAGAAATGCTAAGTTTCACACATAAAGCTGATGCTTATTCTCTAAAAGCATATGACTATTATGCAGAGAATTTTTTAAACTCTATCTATTTGGATGGAAGTTACAAATTAAATCTTTCTGATGTTAAACTTGCCTTTAGTGGACAATATATTAATCAAAAGAGTATAGGTAATGCAGATACATATTTTGGAAACAATCCTAGTATAGCAGGTGGAAAAATATCTGTAAATGCTATAGGAGTAAAAACTGTTGCAACCATAGGAAGTTCAAAATTTGTCTTAGCATATTCAAATGTTTTAAAAGAGAATAATAAGCATGATAGTTTAGTATTGGCATGGGATGGCACACCCTTATTTACAAACATGATTACTTCTAACAATCTCTTTTTATCAAATTATGGAAAATCTTTAGGTTCAGATAGTGTTTATATTGGTGGTTCACAAGGTATAAAACTTGCCTATAACCAAAAATATGACAATTTTGGTTTCAAAGGATTTAGTACAACATTAAGTTATTTAGATACTTCAAACTCTAGATTTAGTAAAGACCAAAATGATTATAATGTGGTATTACAATATAAAGCTCCAAAAGCTTTTGTATTACAATTAAAAGGTATTTGGGTTCAAAATAATACAGGTGCTTCAGCAGATGGAACTATCTCGCAGCTCAAACTATTATCTCAATATAGAGTAATAGCAAATTATAAATTTTAAAATTAAAAGGATATTTAAATGAAAAAAATGACATTAATATTTAGTATAGTAGCAGTTATACTATCAGGTTGTGCATCAGTTAGTGGTGTGAAAGCAAAACATTCAGGAGAGAAAGAGAAGTGGGGATATTCAAAAAGTGATGGTCCCGCACATTGGAAAGTAATTGCACCAACCTGTGGAACAGGACATCAACAATCTCCAATAAATATCGTATCAGGTAATACTATTGCTATGAATCATCAGTATGATTTAAGCTTACATGAAAATGTAGATTCAATGGCAAAAATCGTAAATAATGGTCACGATATTGAAGTTGTTCCGAATAATAGTGGTTTTCTCTCTCTTGATGGTGAGAAATTTAATCTTTTACAGTTTCACTTTCACGGAAGATCTGAACATACTGTAAATGGCAAACGTTATGCTATGGTAGCACATATGGTTCATCAAGACCCTATAACAAAACAGTATGCAGTTATTGCAGTATTTTTTAAAGAAGGAAAAGCTAGTCCATTTTTAAATTCTATCATTAATAATGTCGGCAAAACTATAAAAGTTGATCCTCAAAATCTACTTCCAACTGATACTTCGGATTATTATCATTATTTAGGTTCATTTACTACACCTCCTTGTACAGAGAATGTCCAATGGTACCTACTTAAGACAGTTAAAACTGCATCAGCGGCGCAAATAGCACATTTTAGAAAATATTACCTGAATGATGAACGTCCGATTCAAAAAATTTACAACAGAACAGTACAATCTAACTAAAAGAGATACCCTTCTTTATCCAGAGATTATCTCTGGATAATACCACTATCTCTCTTCTTCATCCCTACAAGTACACCACCAATCACAATAAGCCCTATACCCATAAAAGTTAGAGCATCAGGAAACTTATCTCCAAGTAGATAGCCAAAGCCTACGGCAAAGGGGATATTTGTATAACTAATCACCCCTATTATACTTAAGTTGGAACTACTATATGCCTTTGTAAGAAGCCATTGAGAAAGGGTCGAGATAAGTGCCATAAACCCGATAAGCAACCAAATAGTTAGACTATTAGGCAAGATAAACTCAGGAAAAAGAAACGAAAGAGTCTTGGGTGTTTCTATAAAAGGAGCAAGAAGAAAAAGCAGTGCAGGCAGAAGTGTCCCCACTCCCACAAAAGAGAGTACAATAATACGAGAGTCATAGATATCTTTAATCTTTTTGATAGTCGTGTAAGCAGCAGCTGCAAAGAAACCACCTAGAACTCCTAGGACATGTTCATACGAAAGAGCCATTTCAAAAGGTTTCGTTATAAAAACTATCCCTAAAAATCCAATAAACAGAGCAAATGCAGTCCCTTTACTTAACTTCTCTCCAAGAAGATAGTAAGCAAGTATCGCCACGAAAAGTGGAGAAGTTTTATTTAGAGTGATAGCCTCACCTAGAGGAATAGTTGTAATAGTATAGAAAAAAAGTATCATAGCTGTGAAACCAAGAACTCCACGAGTGAAAAGAAGATGTATTTTTCCACCTGTAAGTTTAGGAGGAGTGTGTTTAAGTGCATAGAGTATAAGAGCTACCCCGATGACATTTCTAAAAAACACTATCTCTAGGGCAGGCATATCCTCGCTAAGTATCTTAGCGAGTGCTCCATTAAGTGCTGAGATAAGAGCACCTGCGAGCATATAAGCTATGCCGTTATCTAAATTTTTGAAATAAACCACCCAAATGTTCCTTGTGCTGTGCAGACACCATCACTATCTTTGACCTCAACAAACACTTCTATACTCGCCCTACTGCGTTTAGTAAACTGCTCAAGAAACTTCATTCTATCTTCCTCTTTAACCGAGGCGAAAGCTTGTATATCTTTAAGTGCTGGTTTTTTATACTTCATACTTGATTCACGAAGTAAGGGAATAACAAGACCTTCAAGTTTAGGGAAAAGTGTTTGCAAGTGTAAGCCACTCTGTGTTTCAGCTAAGGTAAACTGAGCTGAGGCATGAATACTCTCTATATGATTCTGCACATCTTTTTTATAAGCTAATGATACACTATCTCCGCTTTGCTTTATCCCTACAAGTTTTACAAACTCTATACTATCTGCTCGCATTAAGCTACCTTTTTAAGATAAACTTCTATCATTTTTGATTTTGCCATAAAGTTTGTCGCATAGTTGAGTAGGTCAAAAAAGTCCTTGTCACTAAAGCCCTGCTCTTTAAGTTGGCTTATATCTTTTTCATCGAATTTTTCTGTATCTTGAAGTGCTTTAAGAACCTTTTGCATCAGAATACTCTGTCTTGCATCTATTTCAAACCTACCTTTCTCTAACATCTTAGTATTAAACCCTACACAGTAAGTTCTACACTCTTTTTGTGCTATTGCTAAACGCAGGTGAGGCAAGATATTTTTATCTATAGTCTCGTGAGAGAGCATCTTTACATTATAAGCGGCAAACTCTTTCATCGCTTCCATATCTATAGTCGCAAAGAGTTCAAAGTGTGGAGGAACAAAGCCTAAACTTCTCTCTATCATCTTATAAAGGAGTTTTAACTCTCCCGTGGCATCCTCTTTTTTTATAACATCTATTATAAACATCTCTACTCCTTAGTGTTAGACCGAACAGTCTATTTATAAAATGGTACAAAGTTTTGACTTAATATAGACTGAATGGTCTAGTGCTCTATTTTAAGAGTTTTGAGGTAAGTTACAAGGTGTGAGATAGTAGAAAGGTAGCGTTTAGAAGTAGACTGTTTAGGACTAAGAGAGATACTCCCCCACACAGTAGCGATGATATACTCAGATAAAGAGTTAATATCTACATCTTTTTGGAGTTGGCTGTTTTGTAAGAGAAGAACTATCTTCTTTTTGAGCCTCTCATATATGGCGTTTATAGCCTCTTCAAAGTCAGCATCAACAGGCGACATCTCTTGGTTAAGTCTATTGAGAGGACAGCCAAAACTTACAAGTATCTCTTTTTTACTTACTTTGAGCATACTAGCTATAAGTGTCTCTATCCCATCTTCAGAATCCTCAACATCAAGCTGATAAAACTCATCCATACGAGGATTTATCCGCTCTTTAACAACAGCTAGCACCATCTCTTTTTTTGACTTAAAGTAATGATACAAAGAGCCCTTAGGAATCTCACACTCTTGTAAAATCATAGCCATACTTGTTCCGTTGTAGCCGTTTATGTAGAC